>JAGXSW010000237.1 GCA_018333715.1 Syntrophaceae bacterium
TTTTTTTACCTATCCCAGCATAACCCCATCAATCCACTTAACATACCTCCCAGACAAAATGACTCTACCCTGGAGATAAGTTTCCTCACAATCTTCTCCACTCTGTGCACCAAGAACATAAGCAACATCTTCATTGGCACATACCTCCAGGAGAAACACCCTTTCAACATTTTTGCATTTTATACTTCACATGCCCCGCTAATGGCAAACACCTTACTGCCAGACTTTTTAGACAACCTGAGTTCCTTAGCCAATTGAAGAACTTAAAACGTAATGTTTTTGATAAGGAATCCGGGGGACAGCCCCCCCTGGCTTCCGTAGTCCTCGTCTCATAGCCCAGGTATCCAACCTTTGACCGTCCCCTGGAGCCCCCTGTTAAATTTTTTTAATTGTCCGACACTTTTTTCTTGACAAACCCGCTTTTTTATGATTTTATTAGTGCCACGATGCCTGAAAATCATCCCACACCCGAAGTCAAATTCGCCATCGTCAAGGAAGCCTGGGCCGGCCGCAAGATTGCCCAAATCGCAAGAAAGTATAAGGTGTGTAGGGATTCCATCTATACCTGGATGCATACCGCTGCTCAAGCTTGCCTCCATGCCCTCAGCCCCCAAAAGCGTGGCCCAAAATTCAAAAAACTCTTAAAGAGCGAAGAGGTCATCCTTTGTCTTGAACAAAAAGTGTCCGACCTTGAAAGAGAATTAAAGGGATTATCACATGATCCCCAGGCCATTCCTTCTCTCAAATATGCTAAGTTAGTCCGTCCTGATCGCTGCCCCCATTGCGGTCATACCCGGATTCTGCTTAATGGCTATTATCCCGTTAAAGGAGCGGATGGCGCTTTTGTCGATATGCCGAGGTTCATTTGCAAACAGTGCCGTAAACGCGTCTATTTGTAACAACAGGATCCCAGATTGAGAAATCTCTTTCCATTCCATTTGGGGAATGTGATTCGAAAACTCAACGAGATTCGTATTGCCATTAACCTCCAGCATCAGCAACCCTTCCCTAAATCGAAAAACAGGCTCCTTTCCCGTTACTGCTTTGTCCCCAGAAGGATCAAGATCAATCCCTCCAGGGAAATTGCCGGCGGACTGTCCCGGTTTGTCACTTCCCTGATCGATTTCTCCTTCGTCAGGTCCATCTGCGCCTCAGCCTATTCTTCCGTAGGAGGGCATGCCTACGATCCCGTCAGCCTCTTCCTTCTGGAACTGTTCCGATATCTGGAGAAGTTCCCCGATCTGAAGACTTTCCTCTCTACGGTCCGAGATCAAGAGAAGGGGAAACATTACCGCCTCTATGCCGGTATCTCTCCTTCTCGTATCCCCTGCGAAGCCGATTTCACTCATCTCAAAGATCGCTTGGGAGAAGGCCTCTATATCGAAATCTCTCAGGTCCTGGTCCAGATCGTTCGCCTCTTGGGCTTTCTCTCCTTTCATATCCTCTCTACAGACGGCACCCTCTTTCCTTCTTACTCTCGCTATAAAGGCTGCACTTACTTTTGTGAGGAATGTAAGTCCATCGAGTTCAAAGGCCTCATCGATAATGTCCGAAGAAGAATCCTCTATAAATTGCAAGACTCCAAGCGCCTGGCCCTCGGAAAAGAGATCAAGGTCCGTGTCGATTGCCCCTCCCATCGTTTCCCTGAAGGAGTCCTTAAACCCAAAGTCGATCTGCTAACTTTGTCTCTTAAAATCGCTGATCCCGAAGAGCCCAACCCCTTTACTAAAATCTTCGGAGTCGATGAAGCGCTAAAACCTCATGGCCTTGAGGTCAGCGTCCGAAGGATCCATTTCCATAGCATCAGCCTCGATCAAATCGACTCCTTCTTCTTCCGCTGCCCCAAACTCCCCTCCGATACCGAGGCCCGTATCGGGGTAAGAAGAAATCCCAAAAACCCCGATAAGGTAGAGAAAATCTTCGGATACAACGCCATCCTCGCCACGTCAGTTGAACTCTCCTTGGGTCTCGAACTCCCCGTCGGTTGCCTCACGATCTCAGGAAATGCCGAAGAAGGAAATCAATTCATCCCTCTCAAAGAACAGCTCTCAAAGCATCATCCCCATACCAAAATCGATCTGGCCGATGCCAAATATGATGAACTCCATAACTACGACTATGCCAGAACCACAGGCTCCATTCCCCTCATCGGCTATAACGTCCGCAATGAGGATGTCTCCCTTGATGCCCTAAAGCGCAGAGGTTATGACCGAAATGGTTGGCCCTTCGCCCCTTGCGGTGTCCTCTGCCGACCCAATGGCTTCGATTATAAATTCCAAAGAGCAACTTTCACCTGCCAAAGGCAGTGCGTCTTATCCCAAGATGACAAGCTCAAAGAATACTCCCAAAGCTGCCCCTTCTTCATCAATTACCACGGATTCATCAAGCATATGTCCATCAAACAACATCCCAGACTGATTACGGAAGTGATCCGGGGCACCCCTCGCTACCAGAAACTCCGATCTCTTCGCCCTGCTTCCGAAAGATTGAATAGCACCGCCAAAGAGGATCTGGATATCCTTGACAAACCAAGACTCAGGGGACTGAAACGAGCAGGTATCCTCGCTCAACTGACCCTGATCACAATCCTCCTCAAACGTGTCGCACAATTTATCATCAAGGTCACCCTCACCGTAAGAAAAGAAAGAATCAAAAACCCTTATGGCTTTGTTATCATCCGAGGACCTAAAGTCCCAAAGTTCATCCTTAACCTTGTTCAGAGGAAATGAAGGGGTCATGGATTTGGACCGCCTTATCATGTATGTCTCTTCACCAAACCAGAGGAGATCTCTTTCCTTAAGTCACTCCAGATCCGAAAATCCTACCCCTTTCATCCCCTCACCAATCTCTTGAATCCTATAATCCAGGGCTAATCCATCCCTCTCAAATCCTATCCGCCCTGGAAACGCCAATCCATTGCTTTTAAACCGAGTTCTTCAATTGCCTCCATCCTTTAAGACTTCGCCAACATCTCTGCCAAAACCAACATTCCAATAAGTCGAACCAGGTACAATCATTCCATGATAAAGAAAAAAGAAAAGAAGTTCTGCAAAAGTAAAATTGTGGCCTGCCCTTCTGCCTACAACAATTGCACCACCAACCTTTTTTTCGAAAGGCCTTCCCTGAGCAATTCCAAGGTAACCTGCACGATCGATGAGGGCTTTGATGCTCGGAGTAGCAGAGCTGAAAAAAACAGGTGAACCCAAAAGGATTCCCTCTGCCTTAAGCATATTCTCATATAAGGGGGAGAAATCATCTTTTATGGGACAAATTCTTTCTTCTTTACACACCATACATTCATTACAAGATTCAATTCGTAAATCGGCTAAATGAAAAAACTCTGTTTTTAGACCTTCTCCCTGACAGACTTTGAGCGCCTCCCTCATCAGAATCTCTGTATTGCCACCTTTCCTTGGACTCCCTACAATGCCTAGAACCAACATAAGATTTCCTCTATAAATTAATCCTATAACCAAGCTGGCGGGAGATGAATAAAGCCTTATCTTTCAGATAATCCGCTAAACCAAATAACTTTTCTACGCTAGTACGTTGTTTTTCATCCATCAAATTGATTGCGGCAATGACTTCACCGTTAACATTTCTTATCGGAGCAGCCATACAATTTAAATCTTCGTGTGTTTCTCCCTCATCAGTAGAGTAGCCTCTTTCGCGAATGAGTTTTAAATGTTTCTTTATTAACTTTTGGTCAACGATGGTGGCGTTAGTGAATTTTATCAATTTGTTAGACTTCAAAATCCTATCTTGCTCTTTTTCGGGTAGGTATGCCAGCAAGACCTTCCCAATAGATGTACTATGAATCGGTAAATTCAATCCTATACGATGGGTCAGGAGATCAATATTTAGATTCTGAATTCGATCTACAACTATAACTTTATCGTTCCTAAATATCCCCCAACTTGTTGTGAGGTTAAGTTCTTTGAAAATTTGTTCTAAATGTGGGCGCAAAAGTTTCCGTAACGGGAAATTAAAAACATATGCCATCCCTAATTCCAAAAATCGTCCTCCTAGACGGTACTTGCCGGTTTCCAAATTTTTCTCAAAAAATCCTTCCCCTTCTAGCGTCCTGACCATCCGAGAAACTTTGCTCGGTAACATCCCAACGGCTTTTGAAATTTCGGAGATACTCCTCTCCTCAACTTGGAGAGTATTAAAAAGAGAGATGATCTTGGCTATGTCTTTAAGAGTCTTATATCCTTGGTTTGGATTAATCCCTCTGGTTTCCAATGTAACCTCAAAATTACTATTTGCAAATAGTGCAATAGGTTTGCATTATTTAATATATGTTTTGCATATTTTAAAATTTTTGTCAAGAGAATTTTTAGGCTAATCTTGAAAATCAGGAACCGGTTATCACTGTGATTCGATCCATTAATTGATCCATGATTGGCCTCCTCAGTTTAAGCTCACTTGGATTGTAAAATAATATGCGAACGAAAATGGGAGTGTCAAGCGATTCCCAAACGCTAAGTTGGGATTTGGGTCTCATAAAGGGCTTGACAACAAGAGAAGAAGCCGTTAAGTTTATTAATGAAAATATTTTCATTCTGCGCTTAACTTGTTATGAATAAAGAGGTTTTTAAAGCAGTTTTTGAGGGAAAGGGGCTCAGGATGAGCCATCCCAGGTTTCTCGTCTACCAGGAACTTTCAATCTCTGAAAGTCCAATGAGTCCTCGGGAACTCTATCAATGTCTCACTAAAAAAGAGAGAAAAATCGGACTCACTTCGATCTATCGTTCTCTCGATCTCTTCGAATCGCTGGGGATTGCCTTTAAGATTATCAATGGTTCTAATGTGAGGTATAAACTTTGCGAGATGGAGGATCACCATCACCATATCGTCTGTAAAAAATGCGGGGATGTGGTGGAGCTGGATTTTTGTAATATCTCTGAGTGGTCCAAGAAAGTGATGGAGTCAACAGGTTATCAGGTGACTGATCATCAATTGAATTTTTATGGGTTGTGCAAAATTTGTAAGCCTTTACAAGGAAAACAAATGGCAGAGGACTAAGGGCATAGAGAGCTGTATCTCAGGGCCCTGCCGCAGGAGCCCTGACTTATCAGCCCTAAAGGGCTGAGTTACACGCTATGCCCCATACTCTTATGCTTTATTAGAGGAGGAATAGATGTCCCATATTCATCTGCCTGATGGGGTTTTGCCGGTTTGGCTCTGGGCTTCAGGATTTATTATAGCCACCCTGATCGGATTCATTCTCTTCCGGTTTATCAAGAAAGAGGAGTTGACCAGACGACTTCCTCTGCTTGGCATGATGGCGGCGGCCATGGTTCTTGGCGCAACGGTCGAGATCGTTCCTATCGCTTACCATGTCAATCTGACGGTCATCTCCGGAATCTTATTGGGGCCCTCGCTTATCTTCCTGGCGACCTTTGTGGTCAATGTCATCTTAGCCCTTTTCGGACACGGCGGGATCACGGTGATTGGACTTAACACGCTCACCCTTTCGATTGAAGGAATTTTCGGATATCTCTTCTTCCGTCTCTTCCGGAAGATATTTAAGAAATTAACTCTTTTCACGGGAATGACGACTTTTTACGATTCCACTATAGTTTGAATATTGCCAAAATATGATAAGACTGGGGACGCTTCGATTACATAGTAACCTCGTTCTGGCGCCGATGGCAGGGGTTACGGACTATCCCTTCAGACAATTGGCGAGAGAGATGGGCTGCGGTCTGACTTTTACGGAGATGGTCAGCGCCGAGGGGTTGCTACGAAAAGGGGAGGCTTTCTTAAAGATGGTTGAGGGTGAGCATCCGGTCTCCATCCAACTTTTCGGCTCAAAACCAGAGGTTTTAGCTGAAGCCGCAGCAAAAGCAGAAGCCATGGGAGCTGATGCCATTGACCTCAATATGGGTTGTCCAGCCAAAAAGGTGGTCAAGACCGGAGCGGGCGTGGATCTGATGCGCTTTCCGGAAAAGGTCGAGGGGATACTGATTGCGATGAGAAAGAAGGTCACCTGTCCCCTGACCGTCAAAATTCGCTCCGGATGGGATGAAAAACAGATCAATGCTGTCGAGATTTCAAAGCTCGCCGAGGACTGCGGTTTGGATGCGGTCACTGTTCATCCACGGACGAGAGCCCAGGGCTTTGGGGGGCGGGCCGATTGGAGTGTGATTGCAGCAGTAAAGAGGGCGGTCCGGATTCCTGTCATTGGAAATGGTGACGTGAACACATCATCTTTAGTGCAGAAGATGATAGAGGAGACGGGGTGCGATGGGGTGATGATTGGAAGAGGGGCATTGGGAAATCCCTGGATTTTCAGTGATAAACCTTCATGGCCTCTGGAAAAAGGGACGGCCATTCCCCTGGAGGAGAGGAAAAGAATGATCGGTCATCATATCTTACTGATCCAGAACTATTATGAGGAAAGGAGTTTAACGCCCCAGATCCGCAAACACCTCTACTGGCACACGAAGGGACTTCCTAACTGTGCCACCTTCCATTCGAAATTGTCATGCCTGAAAGGGAAGGAGAAATTGCTCCAGGCGTTTTATTCCTACTTCGAATCGATTCAAAGGAAGGAGCCATGCCAATCATCAGCGCCGGAGGAAGACAGATCAGTTACTGGATGGGGAGAAAAGGGTTTGTAGAGGGAAGGGAGTTTGTTCTCTTCATCCATGGGGCAGGAGGCGGACAGTATACCTGGAGCTGCCAGAAGGGTTTTTTTGAAAAACATTTTAACCCCGTCATCATTGAACTTCCCGGTCACGGAGAGTCAGAAGGTGAAGGGGAAAATGAGATCGGGATGTATGCTGAACATGTCTATGGTTTTTTAAAGGCCCTCAATCTTTCGAAAGTCTTTCTTGTGGGCCATTCCATGGGAGGGGCGATCGTTCAGGCAATGGCCTTGAGATATTCGGAGATGATCAAAGGCATTGTCCTGGTTGGAACCGGAGCGAGATTAAAAGTCTTTCCGATGATCTTAAATGAAATCCAGGAGAACTTTGAAGAGGCGGTGAAAAAGATTAACCAGTTTGCTTATTCCCGTAAGGTCTCCTCAGATTTGATTGAAAAGGGGATGATCGGAATGCTGCGTTGCCGGCCGGAAGTTGTACACGGCGACTTTTCAGCTTGTGACCGATTCGATGTGATGAATGAGGTGGACAAGATCGATCTTCCCACACTCATCCTCTGCGGGGATGAGGATGAATTGACACCTGTGAAGTATTCTCAATTCCTCCAGAGTCGGATCAAGGAATCGAAATTGGAGATCATTCCAAATGCCGGTCACATGGTGATGATGGAGTCCGCTTCGGCCTTTAATGAGACGATCAGAGCATTTATAGAGAGCAACATAAGTAATGCAATATCGGCGCATTCCTGCCGAATTACCCCCTTTAGCAAAGGGGGGTGAGGGGGGATTTGAGACCCGGAGAAATCCCCCTCAATCCCCCTTTTTCAAAGGGGGAGGTTAAGGTAAGCACTGTAAAACATCACAAAGACGCTTCAGAATTGAGGGGACTCATGTTGCATTACTTTTGCGGTCCTCTATATTATTGATTCCACTAAAAAATAAAAGCAGGTAAGCATAACATGAAACGCTGGTTGGCTCTTTCTCTGCTCGTTTCCAAAGAGTTGGCAGAACCGATCTCCAACTTTCTGATGGAGAAGGGAGCCACAGGCATCGAAGAGGTGGAAGAAGACTTTAAACGGGAAAGATTGAAGACCTATTTCCTTCAGGATGGAGGTGAGCAGAAGGCTTTACGATCACTCCGACGGTATTTAAAATCCCTCCAGGAGATTAACCCAAAACTCCCACACATCGAAATAGAAGCCGCTTCCATTCCCGAGCAGGATTGGGGTGAGAACTGGAAGAGGTTCTTTAAACCCCTTCGGGTGGGATCGAGGTTTGTGGTGAAACCACCCTGGGCAAGAATCCGGTTGAAGAGAGGCGAGATTCCGATTGGGATTACTCCCGGGATGGCCTTTGGCACAGGCGCCCATGCCACAACGAAACTCTGCATGGAGTCTTTGGAGAAGAGGCTCAAAAAGAGAGGCCTCTCCGTTCTGGATGTGGGGACAGGATCAGGTATTCTCTCCATTGCCGCTGCCCAGTTGGGTGCGGAGGAAGTCTTGGGCATCGATATCGATCAACTGGCTGTAGAGATTGCGAGGGAGAATGTGAGCCGAAATCAGGTCTCTAATAAGGTCCGGATAAAGAAGGGGAGAATAGGGGATATTCGGAAAAGGTTCGATCTGGTTGTGGCCAATCTTGATTTCAGAAGCTTGAAAAAAACAAGAATGGCTCTGATTCGCCATATCAAAAACCACGGTTTTCTCATCCTATCAGGAATACTGGAGACAGAGGAAGAAAGGCTTCGTCAAGGCTACATGGAGACAGGATTTCTTCAATGGGTGGATGTTGCCCAGGAAGGGGAATGGGTCTGCCTCACCTTTAGAAAGAAAGGATCATAAGACAGGGATCATCTATGCCGCGATTCTATATTCCTAATCCTCAAATTGAGAAAGATTTGCTGACCATCAAAGGCAATGAAGTGAGGCATATTCGGAGGGTGCTTCGCCTTAAGGCAGGAGACGAAATCACCGTCTTCGATGGTTCAGGAAAGGAGTATGAAGGAAGGATCATCGAGGAGGGTCCCACCTCTGTGGTGATCGAAGTCGGAGACATCTTCTCTTCGAAAGAAGAAGCCCCCCTTGAGGTTACCTTAGCCCAGAGTCTCCTCAAGGGTGAGAAGATGGACTATCTGATACAGAAAGCCACGGAATTGGGAGTCAGGGAGATCATCCCCTTTTTTTCCTCGCGGTCTGTTCCTCTTCTGGATAAGTCGAAGAAATTGGAAAGGCATCGCCGCTGGGAGAGAATCGCAATCGAAGCCTCCAAGCAGTGCGGAAGAGGATTCATTCCAAAGATCGACCACATTCGTGATTACTCCGAAATGCTTTCACTGGCGCCTCTTGAATCGTTACGGCTCATCCTCTGGGAGGAAGAAGGAGGAAGGTTAAAAGAGGTTTTAAAAGAATTTAAAAATAAGAAAAGGATCTTCTTCATCGTTGGGCCTGAAGGGGGATTGAGTCGGGAAGAGGTTGAGAAGTCAAAAGGGATGGGATTTATTCCGGTTTACATGGGTCAAAGAATATTGAGAGCAGAGACAGCAAGCCTCTGCCTGCTCAGCATTCTTCAGTATGAATGGGGGGATATTGGGTAAAAAAAGGGGCAATTCCAATAAAGGAAATGCCCCTTTCAGAAAGGAGGGGTATGAAGGGCCTGTCCACCATCTACCCACAACAGGCAGGGGCAGACAGGGAGGTGTTAAGCCGCCTTTTTCTCAGAATTATCTAAAAATTCTTTATATGTCTTACATTCGGTCAAAAGTTTACACTTCCTCCGGCACACTTCAATGTGAATTTTAGGACTACCTTTTCTCTTGTCACAGATCAAATAACTCATATCTTGAAATCTCCCTTCCGGTTAAAGTAGGTTGAATTCTACATATTGGATAGTCGATATTTTAGAACACAAAATATAGAAATGTCAAGAAAAAAAATCATAATTTTACAAATTTAATCTTCTATAATTTCAATAAGTTATAAAGTCAAAGAAAGGTAAAACCATAAGTTTTTAAATCATCTCAAAGAAATTATAGATTATTTCTTGTATTCGGACAAAAAATAGGCTGGACAGCTGTTTTCTTAAGAACCGTTTTCTTAAGGGTTGGGAGGGGGGGGATGTGGTTTTTCTTCAATGGCAATACCCAGTCTTTCAACACCTGAATTGTTTGCAACATCGAGGACCTGGACGACCCGGTCAAAGACAACGCTCTTGTCCGCCCTCACGATTACAGGTCTTGCCTTATTAAAAGCCATCAGGGCCTCCAGTTCTTTTTTCAATTCCCTGAGATTGGTGGGTTTACTCATCAGAAAGACTTCATTTCGACTGTTGATGTTGACGATGACGGGCTCTTTCTGGTCAGGAGGCGTTTTAATGTCGGCCTGGGGAAGTTTGATGATGATTCTGGATTCCCTCATCGGGTTGAAGGTGTAAATCAAACTGAAAGCTGTGAAAAAGAAGATAAAGATGTTGAGGATGATGTCAGTGAAGGCAAGGGATTCCAGAGTGACCCTGAACTCTCGACGGGCTTTAATTTTCATCGAACACCTCCCTCCCGGGTTTGGAACAGAAGATCGAGGAGCTCGTTCCCATAATAGGTCATTTCCTGGGCATGGCTCTTGACCTTTCCCATGATGAGATGATAGAGGATGAAACCAGGGATGGCGACCGAGAGACCGGCGGCAGTCGTGATCATCGCCTGGTAGATGCCTGCGGCCAATGCGTTGACCGTGATATTGGTGCCCATCTGTTCCCAGGTCATAAAAGCCTGGATGAGCCCCACAATGGTTCCAAGAAATCCCATCATCGGCTCTACACCAATGATAATGATGAGAGCACCCAGATATCGCTCCAGATACTGAATCTGTTCGTCGCCCTCCCGCTCCATCATCGCCTCGACCTCATCACGCCGGAGGTGGCGATTGAGGATCCCCAACTTGAAGACATCGCCGATCGGATGTCTCACTCTGGCACACCGTTCCAGGGCTTTCTGAGCCTGTCCTTTTTCGAGGTCATGGAAGATCTCCCGGGCAAAACGCGGGATGTTGAGACGGATTTTCCAGAGGGTCCAGAATCTTTCGAGGATAATCGCAAGGGCAATGACCGACCCGAGAATGATGGGGATCATGATGGGTCCGCCTTTTAAGATGAGCGAGACGAACATTGTATACCTCCTCGCCTGTAGCCAGAAGACTGTGTCGTACTCAACCATTCGCCCTTCGACACACTCAGGTCGCTTCGACTCGCAACCGAGACGAATGGCTAAATGATTGATGTTTAACATGGTGTAATCCGTTCGTGGCGAGGCTCTCGAACCATGAACGGATTATGACACAATCTTCTGGCAGGAGTGAAAAAATAGGGCAATCGAAATTGCCCTGAAGTGATAGCAAAGTGCCGGGTCGCGGAATCGAACCACGGACACGAGGATTTTCAGTCCTCTGCTCTACCGACTGAGCTAACCCGGCATCCAAAGTTAACCCATTTATATTACAACCTCTCCGATGTGTCAAGAGTCAGTTTTCATCATGTGTCAGTTTTCATCAATTTTCTCAGACACGCCGGCTTCTGCGAAGGTGGCCATTTCGTTGAGGATTTTAAGGCTTGCTTCCACCAGAAATATTCCCAGGGCCGCTCCTGTTCCCTCTCCCAATCGGAGGTCGAGATTAAGCAGGGGTTTCAGACCGAGAGATTCCAATATGATTTTATGCCCCTGTTCCACCGATTGATGGGCGGAAATGAGGTAGGGTTTAACCTGCGGCGCAAGGGAAGTTGCGATTAAGGCGGCGGCCCCGGAGATAAAACCATCAATCACCACAGGAATTCTGTGTCTGGTTCCTGCCAATATCACCCCTGCGATTCCTCCGATTTCAAATCCCCCCACTTTGGATAAAACATCAATCGGGTCCTTCGGGTCAGGCCGATTGAGATCCAGGGTCTTTTGAATCACCTCCACTTTTCTCTTCCATCCCTCATCATCCAGTCCTGTTCCCCTTCCTGTGGCTAAGGCAACATCAGCACCTGTTATGACGGCTGTGATGGCACTGGACGGAGTGGTATTTCCGATTCCCATGTCGCCCGTTCCTAATATATCCATCCCTTTTGACAACTCTTCCTCGACCAGTTCAATACCGGCTTCAATAGAGCGGAGGGCCTCCTCTCGACTCATCGCCGGCCCCTTTGTCATATTCCGGGTGCCCATCGCCACCTTCTTATCCTTCAGATCGGGATGTCGTTCAAGAACAGATCCGACTCCGAGGTCCGACACCACCACTCTTGCTCCCACATGTCGTGCTAAAACATTGATTCCAGCGCCTCCTCTAAGGAAGTTATAGATCATCTGCGGGGTCACTTCGGAGGGATAGGCGCTCACACCCTCCTCAGTAACCCCATGGTCCCCGGCCAAGGTAAAGATGACCTTATGGACGATCTTTGGCCCGAGAATTCCTTTGATCCCTGCCACCTGAATGGAAAGGGACTCAAGTTGCCCCAGAGAGCCCTGGGGTTTGGTCAGATTATCCTGCCGCATTTTGGCTTCTGCCATCGCTTTTTCATCAAGGGGTTTAATGTCTGCGATCACTTGTTGAATTTTGTCCATAAATTTCCTCCCTCCAGAATTTATTATCATCTCTATTCTATGAAAATGGTGAATAAAATTGTGGCCATTCCTGCGATGAAGGAGGTGGTTATCATGAGATGGAGTGATTCCTCCACTTCCTTCATACCGATAGATTTTTTCGGATGACCGATGAGCGGTTTATTCTCGCGTTTCCCAAAATAGAAGTTCTCCCCTCCCAGTTGAATGCCCAATGCTCCTGCCACGGCGGCTTCAGGATACCCGCTATTGGGACTTGCATTCTTTCGACCATCCTTCCAAGCTACTTTCCAAGCCATTTTGCCATTCTTTTTAAGAATGAAAGAGGATAGGATGAAGAGGGAGGCTGTCAATCTTGCTGGGATAAAATTGGCCAAGTCATCGGCCTTGGCTGAAGCCCATCCGAAATATCGGTAGCGATCATTTTTATAGCCCAGCATAGAATCCAAGGTATTAAGAGCCTTGTAGGCCATAGCCATTGCGGGACCTCCGATCGCTAAATAAAATAAAGGTGCAACGATCCCATCGGAAGTATTTTCTGAAACGGTCTCAATGAGGGCACGGTGAATTTCCTTATCATTGAGGTGATCCGTGTCCCTGCTCACTAAGAATCCAACCTCTTTTCGAGCACGATCTAAATCCCCCCGTTCCAGACTCTTCATCACTTTTTTTACCTCATCGTAGAGGTTTCGAGTCGCGAGAGTGGTATAAGCCAAAAAAACTATAACGATTGAAGAGAGAAAAGGGTGAACCCACTTAGCGGCTCCGATGATGGCCCATGCCGAGATACCTGCTCCAAGTGTTATCAATAATGTCAGAATCCCACCCATAAGACGTTGCTTAACGGGTGTACCGGCCCATTTCAGAAATTTCTCCTCTAAAAAGGATGTAGCTCTTCCTACCCACTTGACCGGGTGAGGGTAGTTAGGAGGATCTCCCAAAATCCAATCCGCAATATAGGCTGCTGAAATTTCAAGAACGGTCATCTTTCATACCATATTCACCTGTTCTAAGACGATCAACAGGATGAGGCATAGAAGTTCTACCACTTCATTCGCCGCTCCAAGAATATCTCCTGTGACCCCACCCAATTTTTTTATGAAAAAGAATCGATATCCATGGCTGAAAAGAGCAATTCCTAAAAATATCACAATCCCCTTCATGTCCGTGAGCCATAGAACAATTCCAAAAGCCAGGATTGAGGATAAGGTCACTTCACGGATCCCGAGGTTTTCAGCGAAAGGTTTGCCCAATCCGCCATCGGATCTGGCATAGGGAGATCGGTAACAGACCAGAACCATGGCATTTCTTCCCATGACGGTCATCAAGATGAGAGAGTGAACAATAAGGTCGTTTGAAATGTGGTTAAGCGAAAGGTATTTGGCCCCGATCAGGAGGATAAGGCCGATGACTCCGAAGGCGCCGATTCGACTGTCTCTCATCACCTCGAGGATTTTTTCCCTCGATCCACCGGAGGCCAGACCATCTATGGTATCTGCAAATCCATCTAAGTGGAGACCCCTTGTTAAAAAAACAAGAAATCCGATGGTGAGCCAGAGGACGATAGCTTTTGGCAAAAGAAACGAGAGGAGATAATATCCCAAGGCCAAAAGCAACCCGATCACCAAACCCACCAGAGGGAAGAAGGCCATTGACCGAGCCAATTCTTTCTCACCAAAGGATAAACTTTTCCCAACAGGTAGAATGGTCAAAAATGAAATGGCTCGAAGAAAGTCTTTCATCTGGC
>JAGXSW010000238.1 GCA_018333715.1 Syntrophaceae bacterium
ATCAAACCAGAATTTTGAGAGTTGAGTCAGAATCCTTCCTTTATCCGGAATGGGATTGGGCATGACCACATCGAAAGCGGAAATCCGGTCAGTGGCGACGATCAGAAGCCTGTCCCCCAGATCATAGATGTCTCTTACCTTTCCCCTCCCCTTCAAGGTCAGGGATTTTAAATCCGTTTGAGAAATCACTTTGGATGTCACTGTCTCCTCCTCATTTGAAGGTTTATCGTTAAAAGGTTGTTGAAAATATAACATACTCCGGTTGACTTTTCTAATAAAAATGTTAATCTCATTTCCACAGTATGCTCAGCGATAAACTCGGACACCGTCTCGATTCCTACCTCTATCCCCCATTCAAAAAAATCTTTGGAGGATGGGGCAACCCCAATCTCTTTACCCTGCTGGGATTTTTTTCAACCCTGGTCGCTTCAGGGATGATCCTGAAAGGATTCTGGCTCTCAGCAGGTCTCGTGATCATTCTTTCAGGGCTTTTCGATTTACTGGACGGGGTCATCGCAAGGAATTTAGGAAAGGCGACGACCTTCGGAAGTTTCTTCGACTCGGTGATGGATCGATACTCAGACCTTCTTCTTCTGCTGGCCATCAGCATCTATTACCTGAACGAGGGAAACTCCGGCCTTGTGATTCTCACCTCTGTGGTTGCCATTGGTATTGCTCTCATTCCCTATGTTCGGGCAAAGGCAGAGTCGCTACAGATCACCTGCCATGTCGGATGGATGGAGAGGGCGGAGAGGATCATTCTTCTCTCTCTGGGATCCTTGTTGAACTGGATGGAACCGGTCCTCTGGATTCTGGCTGTACTCACCCACGTCACGGTCCTGCATCGAATTTATTATGTGTGGAAGAAAATGAGTGTCAACAATGGAAGATGAACAACAAACCGTTTAATGTTTATCGTTCATCGTTTGTTTGCTGCCATTTCACGGATTTCTCTTAGAAGGACTGATACGAACTCCGCTTCCCTTATTTTCCTAACAACCTTCCCTTTTTTAAAGAGGAGGCCAGCCCCTTTCCCTCCGGCAATCCCGATATCCGCCTCTTTCGCCTCGCCAGGACCATTGACCACGCACCCCATGATGGCGATGGTCATGGGCGCAGTGATTTTCTGAATCCCCTTCTCCACCTTCTCCACAAGGCGGCTGAGATCAATTTCACAGCGGCCGCAGGTCGGGCAGGAGATGATCTCAACACCCCTCTCACGAACCTTCAATGCTCTTAAAATATCATATCCCACACGGACCTCTTCGACAGGATCTCCGGTTAAAGAGACGCGGAGCGTATCTCCTATCCCCTCGCTGAGAAGAAGTCCGATCCCGATGGCGGACTTAACCACTGCTCCCGAGCCCCTCCCCGCCTCCGTGATTCCGAGATGGAGCGGATAGTCTGACTTTTTTGAAAAAAAACGATAAGCCTCTATGGTCCTTCGTACATCAGAGGCCTTTAAAGAGACTTTGATGAGATGGAAACCGAGACCTTCCATGTATTCAATCGTCCGAAGTCCGCTTAAAACCATGGCCTCGGAGGTCGGTCCTCCGAAATGCTTCAAAAGGTCTTTCTCAAGGGAGCCGGCATTAACTCCGATCCGGATCGGGATGGAGCGATTCTTCGCTTCATTCACAATCGCCTTCAAGCGGTTTCTTCCGCCGATATTTCCGGGATTGATGCGGAGCCCATCCGCTCCGGATTCCATTGACCTCAGGGCCAGCCGATAGTTGAAGTGGATATCCGCAATAAGGGGGATGTTAATCTTTTTTTTAATCTGAGCAATGGCCCGGGACGCCTCCTCATCCGGGACAGCCAGGCGGATGATGTCACAGCCCGCTTCCTCAAGACGGCGGATCTGAGCGATCGTACTGTGAACATCCCTCGTATCGGTCTTAGTCATTGACTGGACAGAGACAGGGGCGTCGCCTCCCACCAACACGGAGCCAATGCGAATCTGACGGGTCTTTTTGCGGGGAATCATAGATAGAAGTTCGGAGTCAGTTGGTCTCATAGTCGTATAGTCACATAGTCTTAAAGTCTCATTCTTTTTGATTAATCGACTACACGACTATTCGACTATCTGACTCCTTAGTCGGTTAGTCTCATAGTCGCTTAGTCTGATAGTCTCTTGGTCTAATGGTCTTTGACTATTCGACTATCTGACTATATGACTTTTTTGAGTTTCTCCACTCCTCTGCAATAAAATAGAGCGTCGGAATGAAGACCAGCGTAAGGAACATCGAGACCGTGAGACCGCCGATTACGGCAATAGCCAGAGGGGCATTCGTCTCAGCCCCTTCTCCGAATCCAAGCGCCACCGGGACCAGCCCGAAGATCGTTGTGAGAGAGGTCATCAGGATCGGCCTGAGCCTCACCCTGCCGCCCTGTATGACGGCCTCCTTTAATTCCATTCCCTCCTCCTTCCGGAGCCTGTTGATGTAGTCGATCAGGATAATCCCATTGCTCACAACAATGCCGACCATCATGATAATTCCGATGAAGGAGATGACGCTCAACGTATTTCCAGTGAGAAAGAGCGCCCAGATGACGCCAATAACCCCTAACGGCACCGAAAACATGATCAGAAAGGGATGGAGCAGAGAACCGAACTGAGAGGCCAGAACCATATAGACCAGAAGGACAGCAAGCCCCAGGGCAAAAAAGAGGGTCTGAAAGGCCTCCTTCTGCTCCTCCCGGGCCCCTTTGAGTAGAACGGAGAAACCCTCCGGGACCTTCATCTGCGAGATCTTATCTTCGATCTCCGCGCCGATTGAACCGAGATCTCTTCCGCTCGTATTGGCCGTAACAAAGACAATCCTCTGCTGATATTTCCTCTCTAATTGCGAAGGGGAAGTGGTTCTTACCACTTCAGCCACATTCTCCAGGGGCGCCATCTTTCCCCCCGATACGGGAAGGGGAATCCGGTATATATCTTCCGGGCGGCTCCTGTCCTCCTCACGGAGCCGCACTCTCACCTGGCGCTCCCGTCCTGTTTTCGGGTCCACGTAGATGGAGGCTTCAATCCCCTCGATGGCTCCTCTGACATTCTCAGCAACCTGCGAAGTGGTAAGCCCCAGGCTGGATAACCGGTCCTGCCGGAATTTGATTTGATATTCCGGAAGTCCCTCTTCGCGACCGATTTGAATGTCCGTGACCCCTCGGACCTCCCTCAGAATTCCATCCACCTCTCTCGCCAGACGGCTTCCAGTGGTCAGGTCATATCCGAGGATCTCAACGCTGATCGGTTCATCCGCGCCAAAGCTCATCACCCTTGAGATGATCCCGCCTGGAAAGACATTGAGGATGGCGCCTGGAATGGTTCTGACCTTCTCCCTGAGAGATTGTGCGATGGTCTCCGAAGACCTCTCCCTTTCCGACTGATCAACGAGCATGAGCGAAGCGGTTCCGGTATGAGGCCCTGCAAATCTCCCGCCGAAGATCACAGACCTGCCCCTGCCCGAGCCGGCCCTTACCCAGAGAGAATTCAATTCGGGAACTTCTGAAAAGACAATTTCCTCCATTCGCTCAACCACCTTCTTTGTCTCTTCGAGAGAAGAACCCACAGGAAGCCGCATCGAGATCCTCACCTGGCCTTCATCCGAAGGTGGAAAGAACTCTGTGCCGATGAGGGGAATCAGGAAGAGTGATCCCGCAAAAACAGCGGCCACGCCGGAGACGACCAGTTTGCGATGGGACAGGGAAAAACGGAGCGTATTCTGATAAAGCTCATCCAGCCATAGAAAGAGGGGCTGGGTTTTGAGCAGAACCCTCTGACTCCATGAGGGTTTCTCCATCGTCTTCCCCGGCCGGAGAAATTTGGCGGTAAGAAGGGGAACAAGGGTCAGCGAATCGAAAAGGGAGGCGAGGAGCGAGAAGGCAACCGTATAAGCCATCTGAATAAAGAGCAATGCCGCAATTCCCTCCACAAAAGCGAGGGGAAGAAAGACGGTGATGCTCGTGATGGTGGCCGCAATCACCGGCTTGCTCACCTCGGACGCCCCTTTATACGAAGCTTCTTCCGGAGATTCCCCCCGCTCCAGATGCCTGCTGATGTTCTCCAGGACGACGATGGCATCGTCCACCAATCGGCCCACGCCCAGAGCCAGTCCTCCCAGGGTCATGATATTAAGAGTGAAGTTTCCGAAATGGAGGAGGACAAAAGTGGCAATGATGGAGATGGGGATGGAATGGGCAATGATCAGAGTGCTCGTCCCATTCCTGAGGAAGAGGAGGATGATGACCACGGCCAGAAGGGCTCCCATGATCGCCTCTTTCTGGAGGTTCTGGATCGATTTCCGGATGAAAGTGGACTGGTCCGACACGACCTCAATGGAGACCCCTCCGGGAAGTTCCTTCTGAATCTGAGGAAGGGTCTTCAGGACCTGATCCACTACAGAGACCGTATTGCCCCCGATCTGTTTCTGAACTCCGATGACGACCCCTTTGACCCCATTGACATGGACCTCTGCCTGAATGTCCTCATATCCTTCTTTCACCTTTCCGACGTCCCTCAGCCGGATCGGAATCCCGTTATGATGAGAAACGACGATCTCCTCCAGATCTTTGATCTCCGGAGAGCGGCCAAGAGTTCGGACGCTGTAATCCCTCTTCCCGGTATTTAGGCTTCCTCCCGGCCGGTCCATATGGCCTGTTCTGACCGCCTGAGCTACTCTGTCCAGGGGAAGGTTCAATCTCTCAAGTTTCGACCGATCCAGATCAACCTGGATCTCTCTTACCTGACCTCCAAAAACATTGGCCGAGGCCACTCCCTTCAACCCCTCCAGCCTTGGAGCAATAAAGTCCTCTCCCAGTTCCCTTAACTGGTAATCTTCCAGGGGGCCGGTGACCGCAAGGACGATGACCGAAATCTGGGAGGGGTCGAACTTGATGATGATGGGCTGTTTCGCTTCTTGAGGAAAGAGGTCTAATATCTCATTGATGTTTCGCTGGATATCCGTGGACGCAATATCGAGGTCTGTTCCCCAGTAAAATTCAACGGTGACGACAGAAGACCCTTCTCTTGAACGGGAGGAGACGTGTCGGACATTCTGGATGCGGCTGACCCGTTTCTCAATGGGCCGTGTGATTGTGATCTCCACATCCTCTGGACCTGCCCCCGGATAGTCGGTCACAACGGAGACCACGGGATAAGAGATTTCCGGAAAGAGATCGATGGCAAGGTTGGAGAAGGCGATGCCGCCGAGCAGGATGATCCCGATGGCTGCCATGAGTCGGCCCACAGGATTCTTTAGAGAACCCCGGATCATGTCCATAGGGTTTTAACTCCCCTCTATCACCCGGACCGTGGTCCGTTCCTTGATCAACTCCTGTCCTTTCACAATCACCTGATCACCTTCGGAAGCCCCCTCAAGGATCTCGACGTACTGATCCTGCTCATATCCGGTGATGACCTTTTTCCGGATGGCCTGATTTCCCTTCAGGATAAAGATGGCTTTCGATCCATCCTCCAAAACAACCGCATATCTCGGAATGAGAAGGGCGCGAGGTTTCTCCATGAGAACCACCTCGATCCGCGCAAACATGCTCGGTTTGAGCAATCGTTCCGAATTGGGGACCTCAATCTCCGCTTGAAGGGTCCGGGTCGCAGGATCGAGGGCGCTGCTGATTCGTGCGATTCTGCCTTCGAAAATTTTTCCAGGAAAGGACTCCGTCCTGATCTTTGCCTTCATCCCCGTTTTGAGGAGAGGAATATCCTTCTCCAGCACATTGGCGACAACTTTTATTGTCTCCGTGTGGATGAGGTTAACAATGGGTGTGGAAGGGGACACCAGGGCTCCGGAATCCACATACTTTCGGCTGATCTCACCCGAAAAGGGAGCGATGATCTGTGTATGCTGAAGCCGGGTCTTCTCCTGAGCCAGGATCGCCTCGGTCTCCTTTAACCTCGCCAGGCTTGCCTCCCTCACCTCCTGCCTCGCCCCTTCCCTCAGCAATTTCAGATGCTCCCTGCTCGAGGCCAATTGGGCTTCGGCAACCGTATATTCCATCTCCGAAATATCCATCTCCCTTTTCGAGATGACCTGCCTCTTGAAAAGAGACTCAATTCGCTCCCTGTGAAGCTTTGCATTTTCGAAACGGGACTGGGCCCCTTTGACCGCCTCCTCGGCCTGACGCAGTTCCTCAGCCCTTGGCCCTGCTTCGATCTCGGCAAGTTGAGCCTTTGCATGGGCCGCCCGGGCCTCCGTCTCTCTCACCTTCTGGAGGTAATCGGTGCGGTCAATTTGGGCTATTGTCTGCCCCTGCCTGACGGAATCACCAAGATGGACAAGAATCCGCTCCAGATATCCGGAGACTCTTGGAAAGAGATCTACCTGCATCTGGGGTGTGATATCCCCGGTCATCGAGATCGAATAGATGAGAGGTTTGGAAACGACAGTGGAAACCTGAACGGGAATGTCGCCGCGCTTCGTCCTTTGAACCGAAGCCTTCTTCTGCGTCAGCGCCCATCCCCGGTAGAGGGCAAATCCTGCGAATAGAATGATGAGGATGATAAATAACCATCTCCACCTTTTTATCGCTTGATTCATGTCCCCTGCTCCCAGGAGGTTAAATAGCGTTCCTGCTCGTCCGTAAGTTGATCAATTCTGACGCCCATGGAAAGGAGTTTGATCCGCGCGATCTCCTGATCAATCGCTTCGGGAACCGGATAGACCCTTCGCTCCAAAGTCCGGTGATGTCTGGCCAGATATTCCGCCGAAAGGGCCTGGTTGGCAAAACTCATATCCATCACACTGGAGGGATGGCCTTCCGCGGAAGCAAGGTTGATCAGCCTCCCCTCTCCAAGCAGATAGACCCTCCGGCCATTTTCGAGTTGAAACTCCTCGACGAAATCACGGACTTCTTTCCGCGAGACCGTGATCTCGCCAAGCCCGGTTAGATCAAGTTCCACATTGAAGTGTCCCGAATTGGCGACAATGGCCCCATCCCTCATCTTCAGGAAGTGCTCCTTCCGGATCACGCCCACGTTTCCGGAGACGGTGCAGAAGATATCTCCTATCTCAGCGGCCTCGGCAATGGTCATGACGCGATACCCATCCATGACAGCCTCCAGACCCCTCAGGGGACTGACTTCCGTGACGATCACATTGGCCCCCATCCCTTTTGCCCTCATGGCCAACCCTTTTCCACACCATCCATAACCTGAGATGACGAAGCTCGATCCTGCCATTAACCGATTGGTGGCCCGGAGGATTCCATCGATCGTGGACTGCCCTGTTCCATAACGATTATCAAAGAAGTGCTTCGTCTCCGCATCGTTCACGGCAATCACGGGAAATCTCAATACCCCGTTGCGCTCCATGGACCGGAGCCGGATGACGCCGGTCGTTGTCTCCTCGGTTCCGCCGAGCAACCCATTGATCAACTCTTTTCTCTCGGTTATCGAGAGTCCCTTTGCCCAGCTCCTCAAAGAAGGGATGAGGTCCTCCCATTTTTCGAGGGCGATGAAGTGGAGGGAGGAGACAAGGTCTGCTCCATCATCCATCGTAATATTGGGCCGGAAGGCCAGTGCCTCCCGGATATGACCATAATAGGTTTCGCTATCCTCGCCTTTGATGGCAAAGACAGGCATCTTTAACTCCTTGACCAGGTAGGCGGCCACATCGTCCTGCGTGCTTAGAGGATTGGAAGCGCAGAGGCAGAGTTCGGCTCCTCCTTCCCGTAACGTCCTCATCAGAGCCGCTGTCTCCGTGGTCACATGGAGACAGGCTGAGAGCCGGATTCCCTTGAGCGGTTTCTCCTTCTCAAAGCGGCTCTTGATCAGCTTTAAAACAGGCATGGCCATCTCCGCCCACTCCATCCGGAGTCGGCCCTTCTCCGCCAATGATATGTCCTTAATGTCGTAGTCCATTATTCCCTCATCAAATCGATACGATCGTTAAGCTCTTTTTATAATTTAGTTGTTAAAAATAACCCTCTTAAATCCCTCCCCGCCTCCCTTTTTCAAAGGGAGGAGAAATATTTCCCCCTTTTGACAAAGGGGGATGAAGGGGGATTAGAAAACTTTTTTCAAAGAGCTAAAATGATACTGCTCTTGTAATCTATTGGATCCCTGGATTTTTCTCCCTATTTCCCTATCTCCCCATCACCCTATCTCGTTCTATTCTAAAGTCCGGCCGCCTTTTTCAACTCATCCGCCCGGTGGGTCCTCTCCCATGAGAAGTCGGGTTCGTTTCGGCCAAAGTGGCCGTAACATGCGGTCTGTTTGTAAATGGGCTTGAGAAGGTCGAGATATTGAATAATGGCCTTGGGCCTCAGGTCAAAATGCTCCAGGGCAATCCTGGCGATCTCATTCGGAGGAATCCTAAAGGTCCCGGAGGTATCGATCATAAATGAGACAGGTTTTGCCATCCCGATGGTGTAGGCGATCTGAACCTCGCATTTTTCAGCCATCCCGGCGGCCACGATGTTCTTGGCCACGTGCCTTGCCATATAAGAGGCGCCGCGGTCCATCTTCGATGGATCCTTTCCCGAAAAACAGCCCCCTCCGTGGCTTCCCACGCCGCCATAAGTATCAACGATGATCTTTCTGCCGGTCAGACCGCAATCCGCCTTGGGGCCTCCATGGACGAACCGGCCGGTGGTGTTGATATAATACTTTGTGTTCTTATCCCGAAGCTCCGGAGGAATGATTTTAAAGATCACCTCTTCGAGGATCCCCTCTTTCAGCGTCTCATTGGCGGCCTTATCCGAATGCTGGGCCGCAATGACCACGGAATCCACACGGACCGGCTTGTTATTGATATACTGAATGGTCACCTGGGATTTTCCATCCGGCCTCAAAAAATCAAGGATATTCTTCTTTCTCACTTCCGCCAGCCGCCGGGTCAGACGATGGGCATAGATGATGGGCATGGGCATCAATTCGGGCGTCTCATTACAGGCATAACCGAACATCAACCCCTGATCCCCTGCCCCCTGTTCATGGTTTTTGCTTTCTTCCACCCCGATGGTGATGTCAGGAGACTGTTCATCGATTGAAGTGAGCACGGCGCAGGTCTCCCAGTCAAACCCCATAGCCGAATCATTATATCCGATCTCTTTGATCGTCTCCCGAACGATGGCGGGCATATTGACATAGCAGGAGGTCGAGATTTCGCCTGCAATGATGGCCATTCCTGTTGTCACCATCGTCTCACAGGCCACCCGTGCCTGAGGGTCCTGTGCGATAATGGCGTCCAGAATGGCATCGGAGATTTGATCCGCCACTTTATCCGGATGCCCCTCCGTGACGGATTCAGAAGTGAATAAGAAGTCTGTCATGGACATATCCTGTTTCCTCCTTTTAGGAATCTCTTTATTAGGAACCCAGGAAACCATGAATAAAGAATTTGGGTTTTAGACCTGCGGCAGGGAATTTTTCCTGCCCCTGCCTTCATGGTTTCCTTATTAGGTTTATGCTTTCAACTCTTCCGGGATCGATTTAACAAGATCCTCTGAAAATCGTTCAGCCATCCATCTTCGGACATGCCGCTTGATTTCTACGGCCGTGGAGAACTGGAACAGCCGTTCGGCCATCGACCTCGTTTCTATCGCTTTGGCCATACGAAGGACTTTCTTCACCTTCGGAATGGCGATGGGATTCATGCTGAATTCTTCCAGGCCCAGGCCCAATAAAACTAACACATAGGCAGGCTCTGCCGCCATCTCTCCGCAAATGGCCAGAGGAATGCCGGCATTTCGGGCGGATTGGACCACGCTCCTGACGATTCTTAAAATCGCGGGGTGAAGGGGTTCATAGAGATAGGAAACATGCTCATTGATCCGATCGACGGCCAGGGCATACTGGATGAGATCATTCGTCCCGATGCTGAAAAAATCCACTTCGCGCCCAAGAAGATCGGCGGTGACAGATGCTGAGGGGATCTCAATCATCGCACCGATCTTGATCCCCCGGTCAAAAGGAACCTTTGCCCGGATGAATTCCTTCTTCACTTCTTCGAGGATGGCTTTCGCCCTCCGAATCTCTTCAATGCCCGAAATCATCGGAAAGAGGATTCTTAGTTTCCCGTGAACGCTCGCGCGCAGTATTCCCCTTAACTGGGTTTTAAAAATATCGGTCTCCTTAATGCTGAACCGGATCGCCCTGAGCCCCATCGCGGGATTCATCTCATTCCCGGTGGAATAATTGGGGAGGAATTTATCTCCTCCGATGTCCAGTGTCCGGATCGTGGCGACACCGGGAGAAATATTCTCCACCAGCTTCCGATAGGTTTGGTAATGCTCTTCCTCCCCGGGCAGATCCTTTCGGTTGAGGTAGAGGATTTCGGTCCGGTAGAGTCCGATTCCTTCTGCGCCATGGCTTTTGGCTGAGGAAATCTCTTCCACCATTTC
>JAGXSW010000239.1 GCA_018333715.1 Syntrophaceae bacterium
ACCGGCCTGACCATCGGGGAAAATGTCGTTGGCATGGACCCGGAGGCTGTGATTAAAAATGGCAGGGTCATCGATACCGTGGAACTGAAACGCCGGATCAAACTCTACAAGGATCACCAGCGCGATGGCTATGGAGCAATCATCGTTCAGGCCAATATTGAAGACACCCGCCTTAGCGCCCATGAATATGCCATTGAAAAACTCGGAGTCGAATGTATTGAACTCAAATGGGGGCAGGGAGCAAAGGATATCGGCGGCGAAGTAAAGATAAAAGATCTTAAGAAAGCCCAGATGCTCCATGAACGGGGTTATATCGTCCTGCCCGATCCGACCGATCCCGATGTGATCAGGGCATTCGAGCGTAAGGCATTTAAGGAGTTTGAACGGCACTCACGGGTAGGGATGGTCTCGGAAGAATCTTTTGCAGAGAGAGTTGAAGCCCTGCGTAAAGCAGGGGCCAAATATCTATTCCTCAAAACCGGCGCCTTTCGCCCGGCTGACCTTGCCAGGGCAATCGCCTTCGCCTCAAAGTACAGGCTCGACCTTCTCACGGTGGATGCCGCCGGAGGCGGAACCGGCATGAGCCCCTGGCGAATGATGAACGAATGGGGAGTCCCTCCTGTTGAACTTCATTCCCTCCTCCATCGATATGCCTCCTACCTCCATCTGAATAAAAAATATGTGCCTCCCCTGGCCGTGGGGGGAGGATTCATCTTCGAAGACGGCATCTTCAAGGCCCTTGCCCTGGGCGCCCCTTTTGTCAAACTCGTCGGGATGGCCAGGGCTCCGATTGCTGCGGCCATGGTGGGAAAGACCATCGGCCGGACGATCGAAAACCATCAGGTTCCTGTCTATATCGAACGCTTCGGCCAAACGAAAGATGAAATTTTTGTAACGGCAACTTCATTGCGTAAGGAATTGGGCGATGCAGAGTTCGAGAAAATACCTGCTGGCGCCCTTGGCCTCTATACCTACTATGAACGGCTGGCCCAGGGCCTTCGTCAGCTCATGGCGGGGAGCAGAAAATTTTCTCTCGAATACCTGTCCCGGGATGACATTGCCGCCCTGACACGCGAGGCATCGGAAATCAGCGGCATCAAGTATGTGATGGATCTGGATAAATCGAAGACCGAAGAGATCCTGAATATTTAGATTTTATCCGTAAATAATGATTGTTTGTAATATCCCCCTTTGGAAAAGGGGGATTAAGGGGGATTTGCCCAAGGTTGCCACTTTAAATCCCCCCTCACCCCCCTTTGCTAAAGGGGGGGAAAGTTATTTGTGGATAAGTTCTTAGAGCTCCGCAGGGACCATTTATATGGTCAGGTAGTCTTATAGTCTCATAGTCTGATAGTCAAATAGTTAACTGCGAGACTATTCGACTATTCGACTATCAGACTAATTGGCTAAATAGAGGGGGCTTCGATGATCTCGACTTTGAACTCTTTGGCCTGAGCGGGCAAGTCCTTGAAGATGACCACAAAAGGAACGGCCTTGCCCGAAGGGGCGATCATCTCCTTCTCCGTTTTAGGCTGGATGATCATCTCTCCGGAAAAGAAGTCGGAGGGAAGATTTTTTAGCTCTCCTCGGTCGATGGTCCGGCCGCAAAGGGTCTCCTTCTCAGTCACTTTCATCCTGTTCTGATCAAAGATGACCACTTTCACTTTAATAAGCTTCTTCGTCTTCTGGGATTGGTTCTCCACCTTTCCCTCGATGATATAAAGGGGAAATTCTCCCACCTTTTCCTCATATCCGGTCAGGTCTTTTACGACCAACCCCTCTTTCTCGGCTCCCCAGACCTTCTCCCACAACTGGGTCGCTTTCTTGATGGGATTTTCTAAATAGGAAGAAAGTTTTCCTCCGGATTCCATCTCCCCCCATAAGTAGAAAAGACCGAATATTAGAATGGCAATGACGACAACAAGTCCAAATAATCGGGAAGGCCTTTTTCTCTCCCCTCTCATTTTCCACTGATCAATGGCGGCTCTCTTCGGTTTGGACTCCCTGATCTCGGTTTCCTCCCCTTCTTCAAGTTTCGGGAGAGAAAAGGGCTCCACTTTCTCTGCGGGAGTCTGGTCTGAAAAGAGAAATTTTTCCTCATCCTCTTCCCCCTCCCTGGGCGCTGCCTCTTTCCCCCTTTCTTCCTCTTCCTCCGGAGTGGAAATTCCCATTCCCCTCTGATCCGGTCCCATCAGTTCTTCATGATATTTGGCAAAAGACTCGAAATTCTCAGTCACTTCCTCTTTCGTCTCCGGAGGCAAGACGACATAGAATACATGTTTGCACCGGGAACATCGAACCTTGGCGCCCTTTTCTGAAATTCTCGAATCATCGAGTTGATACTTTGTCAAACAGGAGGCGCAGGTGACAATCATGGGAGTAAACCTCCATCAAATGATTTCTTCCAATTATGATGAAAGGGAGGAAAAAAAGCAAGGAGAAAAAAAGAGAGTAGAGAAATCCCAAATTCCAAGCACCAAAACTCCATAAACCTCAAAATTTTTATTATTTGGAATTTGGTGCTTGGAATTTGGGATTTGGAGTTTGCCCGAAGGGGCTACCGTCCCAGCCTCTTCTTGAATTCTTCCTTTATCATGGGGATGATGGTGAAGAGGTCGCCGACCACGCCATAGGTGGCAATTTTAAAGATGGGCGCTTCCGGGTCCTTATTGATGGCAACGATGATGTCCGATGTCTTCATGCCGGCCTGATGCTGAATGGAGCCTGAAATGCCGCAGGCAAAATAGATTTTTGGCCTTACCGTCCTGCCGGTCTGTCCCACCTGGTGCTCATAAGGGATCCAGCCCGCATCCACGGCGGCGCGAGAGGCCCCAACAGCCGCCCCCAGAACGCCTGCCAGTTCGCGGATCACCTTGAAGTTCTCTGCGCTTCCGATCCCTCTGCCTCCTGAAACGATGATCTCCGCATCAGCCAGATTGACCGCTTCCGCTCCTTTGATGAATTCCAGAACCTTTGTCCGGATCTGGTCTTCGGTCATCGGCAGGGATTCCCGGATCACCTCCCCATTTCTCGAATCATCCCTTGGGGGCATGGGAAAGACCTTGGGCCTCACTGTGGACATCTGGGGCCTGTAATTGGGGTAGTCGAGAATGGTCGCCATGATGTTGCCGCCAAAGGCGGGCCGTGTCTGTTTGAGATATTTCGTCTCGGGATCGATGTCCAGGCCCGTGCAATCGGCAGTCAGTCCTGTCCCCAAGGTGGTGGCAACCGTCCCGGCAAAATCCCTTCCCTGAATTGTGGCTCCGAAGAGGACGATTTCGGGTTTATATTTTCGGATGAGGTTGACTGCGGCGCAGGCAAAGGGGTCGGTCCGATAAGGTTCGAGCAGAGGGCTTTCGGTCACATAGACCTTTTCCGCTCCGTAAGCGATCGCCTCTTTAATGAATCCCGCGGCCTCTTTTCCGAAGATGAACCCGCATAATTTGCATCCGATGGCATCGGCCAGCTTTCTTCCCTCTCCAAGGAGTTCAAAGGAGACGCTGGAGACTTTTCCCTGTTCGTGCTCGATGAAGACCCAGACATTCTTGTAGGCGCCGGCGTCGATCGTCACGGTCTTCTCATCCTTCTCCATAGTAATCGCGCTTACCGGGCAAACATCCACACAGGCTCCACAGAAGGTGCACTTCTCGTCAACAACGGCAATCCCCTCCTTCATGCTCAATGCCCCGAAGGGACACGAAGGAATGCAGGCTTCGCACCCCGTGCACGTCTCTTTATCGATCAATAATGTCGCCATTCTCGTCTCCTCCTATGAAGACTGGAATAATGGAATAGTGGAATAGTGGAAGGTTGGGTTGAACACTTTGAGGCGGAGGTTAAGGTTTAGGTTAAGGTCGAGATTTTCTTAACCTCATCCTTAGCCTTAACCTCTTATTTTTCCAATATTCCAATGTTCCAATATTCCATCATTCCAAAAGAATTTTTTATTATTTAATGAACTTCAAATCCATCAATTTATTGATCAGGAGTGGAACCACATCCGTCAACTCCCCTTTCAAGACTTCTCCCCCCCCTCTGGCTTCGGGCGTGAAGACCTTTGTCACCCAGGTAGGCGAACCCTTCAGTCCGATCCGGTTCTCGTCGGCATTGATATCCTTTGCCGAAAGGGTCGGGATCTGCGCCTTGGCCGCCTTCTTGATCCCCAAAAGGGAAGGAAGCCTCGGCTCGTTGATATCCTTGACAACCGTGATGAGAGCGGGGAGCGACGATTCGACCACCTCTCTTCCATTCTCCATCATTCGTTCCACCACAACCTTTTTCTGTTCGAGGTTGATCTCCCTCACCTTGCAGACATAGGTCAGTTGCGGGATCCCCAGACGGGTGGCAACGCCCGGACCGACCTGCGCCGTATCTCCGTCAATGGCTTGTTTTCCGCAGAAGATGAGGTCCGCGCCTCCGATATGTTCGATCGTCTTAGACACGGCATAGGCGGTCGCCAGCGTATCGGCCCCTGCAAACGCCGGATCCGAGACGAGATAGACTTTATCGCACCCTACGGCCAGCGCATTCTTTAAAACCTCGATCGCCTGAGGAGGCCCCATGGTGATCACATGAACCTCGCCGCCATACTTCTCCCTGGCGCGGAGGCCCTCTTCGATGGCAAATTCATCAAAGGGGTTGGTAATGCTGGCCACGCCCTCGCGGACGAGGGTATTGGTCTCAGGGTTGATCTTCACATCCGTGGTGTCAGGAACCTGCTTGATACAGACAACGATCTTCACCTCGCTCCTCCTTATCTCCCCTTAAAATCGGGTTTTCTCTTCTCGATAAAAGCCCGCATCCCTTCTTTCTGATCCTCCGAGGCAAACCCGATGCCAAAAGCATAAGATTCCAGGTTGCAGGCTTCTGCAAGATCCATGTTGAAGCCGCCATTCATAACCATCTTTGCCAGCCTCACACCGACGGCTCCATTTCCCGCAATCTGAAGGGCCGCCTTCTTCGTCTCTTCCATGAGGGATGCCTGGGGAAAGATCTTGTTGACGATCCCCATCTGAAATGCCTCCTGGGCGCTGATCATCTTCCCTGTGAAGATCAGTTCCTTTGCCTTCCCTTTTCCGATCAGGCGGGGAAGCCGCTGTGTTCCTCCGAAACCGGGAAAGATGCCGAGGGTCGCCTCCGGAAGGCCGAACTTCGCATTCTCAGAGGCATAGATAAAATCACAGGCAAGGGCGATCTCCGTTCCCCCTCCCAGGGCAAAACCATTGACCGCCGCAATGACCGGACAGTGAAAATCCTGTAACATTTTCAAGGTGTGGTGGCCTGTCTTTGAAAAGTTGAGGGCTTCGATCGAATTCATCTCCTTCATCTGAAGGATATCGGCTCCGGCCACAAAGGCCTTCTCTCCGGCTCCGGTGACAATGAGAACCTTTAGCCCCGGTTGATCCTTCGCCTCCTCAATGCCCAACCGGATCTCCTGGAGCGTTTCGACGTTTAAGGCATTGAGGGCCTTGGGACGGTTAATCGTCAGGATTCCGATCTCCCCTTCAAAAGATACCATAATATTTTTATATTCCATTTTACCTCCTCAATTAGTCGCATGGTCGATTAGTCATTTTATAAGTGACTAAAGTTATAAGTGACTAAAGTGATCTAAAGTTAAAATTCATATCTTGCCGCTTACAACTTTAGTCACTTTGAAACTTTAGTTCACTTTAGGCATTTCAGTCTACGACTATAAGACTATGAGACTATCGGACTATTCGACTAACTTCTTTCAACAACCATCGCCATGCCCTGGCCGCCGCCGATGCAGAGTGTGGCCAGTCCGAGATTCACCTTCCTCCTTCTCATCTCGTAGAGGAGCGAGACGATCAATCTCGCCCCTGTGCAGCCGATGGGATGGCCCAGGGAGATTCCGCTTCCATTGACATTGGTCTTCTCCATATCGAACTTCAGTTCCCGGAGGCAGGCGATCGCCTGGGATGCAAAAGCTTCATTCAGTTCGATCAGTCCGATGTCTCCAAGGGAGAGACCGGTTTTTTTAAGGACTTTTCTCACCGCAGGAATGGGACCCAGGCCCATATAGGCCGGATCGATCCCTGCGGAAGAGCAACCTCTGATCTTTCCAAGAGGCTCCAGGCCAAGCTCCCTGGCCTTCTCTTTTGACATCAGAAGAACCGCTGCCGCCGCATCATTGATCCCTGATGCATTGCCGGCCGTGACCGTTCCTCCTGACTTGAAGGCCGTGGGAATCTTGCCCATCTTCTCAAGCGAGGTCTCCATCGGCCTCTCATCCGTATCGAAAATGAGTGGCTCCCCCTTTTTTTGAGGGATGATAACGGGAATGATCTCCTCTTTTAAAATCCCCTTCTGAATGGCGGCTCTTGCCCTCTGGTGGCTGATCAGTCCGATTTCGTCCTGATCTTTTCTTGAGATCCCGTACTTCTCAGCAATATTTTCAGCGGTAATCCCCATATGATACCCATAAAAGATCTCAAAGAGGCCATCGAAGACCATGAGGTCCACCATCTCCTGGTTGAACATTCTGGCGCCCCAGCGGCCCTGCGGAAAAGCATAGGGAACCTGGCTCATATTCTCCATCCCGCCTGCGATAATCACCTCCGCCTCTCCTGTCTGAATCGCCTGGGCTCCCAGGGCAATAGCCTTAAGACCCGAAGCGCAGACCTTGTTAATCGTAAAAGCAGGGGTCTCCTTTGGAACGCCTCCGTGGATCACGGACTGCCGGGCCGGATTCTGTCCCTGTCCGGCCTGAAGCACATTGCCCATGATGACCTCATCGACTTCCACCTCTTTGAGAGACCCATCCCACTGGTAATGAGTCTTCTCCAGGTCGGTCATCCCCGCCCCTTTCAGCAGATCAGGGCCAATTTCCGAATATTCCTTCTTCGGGATGGGTTTAAGGCCTGCTTTCCTTAAGACCTCTCTGATGACAGTGGCGCCCAGTTTCACCACCTGAACATCCTTCAGAGAACCTCCAAAATTACCAATGGCAGTCCTTGCGCCGCTCACAACAACAACTTCTCTCATATTTGTCTCCTATAGCAAATGATAATTTTCACAAACATCTTTTTTTAGCCGAAATAAATTCTTTTGTCAACAATTTTTCTTGACACAATTTTTCTTGACACTAGAGTTACCATGGCAGTTTGTTTTTTTCGATTGACAGAAAAAGAAAATTTCTTCCAGAAAATCTGCCAAATGAATAAAGAGGAAACCCTATAAGATCGGTAAGATATGGCATTGGGAGGCAGTGGGGGCCGGCCTGTTGGAGGCGAGATGCGTTTTCTTCATGTCACTTATCCATTGGAATGATTATATTTATGAGAGATAGCGGTTGGGGAGGTGGCGAGTTTGATGAGGAATCTAATCATCGTGGCTTTGATGCTCATCTTGGCGATGAGTGGATGCCAAAGGGTTGATTCAGGCCAGACGGAGGTGAAAGATATGCCCAAAAGGGATAACGGATTACACGTGGCTACATTTGCCGGAGGTTGTTTCTGGTGCACGGAAGCAGATCTTGAAAAATTGGACGGTGTTGTAAAAGTCGTCTCAGGCTATACCGGTGGAAACCAGGAGAATCCTTCCTATGAGCAGGTTTCCTACGGCGCAACAGGTCATGTGGAAGCGATTCAGGTCTATTACGATCCAAAAAAGATAACGTATGAAGATTTACTTGGTTACTTCTGGAAGCACATCGATCCCACGGATTCCGGAGGACAGTTTGTTGACCGGGGTTCACAGTATCGCAGCGCTATCTTCTATCATGATGAAGAGCAGAAACGATTGGCGGAGAAATCGAAAGAGGATCTCAGCCGATCCGGAAAGTTCAACAAGCCGATTGTTACGGAGATCGTAAAAATCACAAAATTTTATGAAGCCGAGGATTACCATCAGGATTACCACAAAAAGAATCCCCTCAAATACCAATTCTACAGATTCAATTCGGGCCGGGACCAATTTTTAACCGGGGTGTGGGGGAAAGACCCCGAAACGGGAAAGGGTAAAGGCAAAAAGGTCTATCAGAAACCTGACGACGCCACTCTGAAGAAAAAACTGACTCCTTTGCAGTACGAGGTGACTCAGAAGGAGGGCACGGAACAGCCCTTTCAAAATGAATATTGGGACAGTAAGAGAGAGGGAATCTATGTGGATATTGTTTCCGGAGAGCCTCTCTTCAGCTCCCTTGAAAAATATGATTCCGGAACAGGATGGCCCAGCTTCACCAAGCCTCTTGAGCCTGAGAATATTGTCGAAAAAGAGGACCGAAGTTTTTTCACGAAACGCACCGAGGTAAAGAGCAAGCATGGCAACTCTCACCTTGGGCATGTGTTTAATGACGGACCGCCCCCTACAGGGATCCGGTATTGCATGAACTCCGCCTCCTTGAGATTCATTCCCAAAGAGGATCTTATAAAAGAGGGCTACGGAGAGTATTTGAAACTTTTCGTGAAAAAATGAACCCCGTTAGAACCTCTAATAATTATCAATTTGTCACTCACACCCCGTAACAAGTATGGGGTAAACTCTGGCGGGAGTCCAGTGATTTCATTCCGACGCTCCCGGACAGGGAAGTAAAAAATATTCAAACGAAGGGGATAATAAATGGATTGAAAAAATTGGGAATCCCTGGTAGTTTAAGAGAAAAAGGAGGGTGATAGACAATGATCCGATTCTTGTTGGGAGTGGCGGTTGGCGTCCTTATCTTCTTACTCTTTATCTATTTCGGCGGCGGCCAGGTCGTGAAAAAGGTTGGTGAAGGCTTAACCGAGACTGGAAAGAGAATGGAACACCTTGAAGAGGTGATCAAGAAGGAGAGAGACGAGGTCGGAAAGGATATTAAGAAGAAGATCCTCAAAGAGGAGAAAGAGGTCCCGAAGAAGGGTCAGTAGGCAATGGAGAAATCCTTAAACTCTCCAGCAAACTCCTCCCAGATGACACGGACATGGGTTACCCTTGCTTCAGAGGGTCCTCGATGGCACCATTGAATCATCTCGTCCACCTTTGCCTTGTCTCCTTCGAAGAGGGCTTCCACCCGGCCATCCCTTCTATTCTTCACCCAGCCCCTCAAGTTAAGAAGGTAAGCCATCTCCTGGGTATGGGCCCGGAAGAAGACCCCCTGAACGCTTCCTTCAACGATGACCCGCGCCCTTGCTTTGTCCATAACAATTGCTCAGAAAATAAAAGTGCATAGTCCAAAGGTAACGGTAAAGATGCCCGTATCGTCATTCGGTTACGTTGTTCGTCTTCTTAATCTTTAACCGTAGCCATAACCGATTGGACCAAAACCATTTTTATTTTAAAAATTATCACAGACTCCTCTATAAATCAATAAACTGGTTCATCATGAAAAAGAAGTTTGACTTGAAAAGGAGAAATTGAATCAATTAGAATTGATACATTTCTGCTTTCAGAGGAGAATGGGAAAAGAGAATGAAGAAAATCTATTTAGGCATCGATGTCGGCTCAGTCAGCGCCAATACGGTCATCCTGAATGATCGGGGAGAAGTATTAGAGGAGCATTATACCCGGATCAAGGGACAGCCTCTCAAGGCGGTTCAGAGAGTTTTAGAAGAGATCCTCAGCCGCATTCCACCCGAGCAATTTCACAGCCTCTCGTTTACAGG
>JAGXSW010000240.1 GCA_018333715.1 Syntrophaceae bacterium
ATCCCTGGGAGAATTCGAATGGAAACAAAGCGGCCCATCCGAATTCACGTTTCACGGTCTCCATTGAACATGTTCCCACCCTCTCGAAAGAATTTGAAAACCCGAAGGGAGCGCCCATTTCAGCCATTCTGATCGGAGGACGAAGGAGTCAGCTGATTCCTCTGGTGGTGGAAGGATTCAACTGGCAGCACGGGGTCTTCATCGGAGCAAGCAACGGTTCCGAGACAACGGCGGCCGCCCTCCATAAGATAGGGGTGTTAAGAAGAGACCCCATGGCCATGCTTCCTTTCTGCGGATACAATATGGGCCATTATTTCGGTCACTGGCTCAATATGGGAGAAAAACTGGCCAGCCCGCCGAGAATTTTTTCCGTCAATTGGTTCAGAATGGATGAGGACGGCGAGTTTATCTGGCCTGGCTTCGGAGAGAATATCCGGGCATTGAAATGGATCGTGGACAGAGTCCATGGGCGGGTGGGAGCGAGAGAGACGCCTGTTGGCCTTGTCCCTCACTTAAAGGATCTGGAACTGGACGGGATGAACCTCTCTGAAGAGAGGCTTGAGAAACTGTTTGAAATTCATCCGAGGGCCTGGGATGATGAGGTGTTAGGAATCGAAAAGTTTTTCGAACAATTCGGTCAGACCATGCCTGAAATGATGTGGGAAGCGTTGCGCACTCTGAAGGCCAACCTGTAAACCCCGTTAGAAATTCCAGTCGTTGAGATCCCGAAGGATCGGGACGGGGGTACTCGCCGCGCAAGCGCTGGCGCAGCGGGTTATTTCTAATGGGGTAAAGATCAACCTCTGGCGACTTTGAGGCGGGTGATGGCGCGGAGGAGCGCAGCCCTTGCCATAACGATATCCGGGGTTCTTTTAGCCAAACTTTTTTGTGGAGTTATTTTGTGTAAACAGAGGTGAGAATGACTACCAGAATGAGGTGAGAAAAATTGTATTTAGGCAACCCTTGGCGGTTTGCGGCGTCTTTTTTCAGCCGCCTTCAGTCTGGCTAAAGAGCGACGCAGGGTGGCCTCAGCGACAGCCGCATCTGCGGTAAGTGGCGCTGCTTTCATTGTTTCTTGAGCGCGTTTCTTTGCCTCTTCCGCGCGGGCGACATCAATTTCGTCAACCCGTTCACAGGCATCGGCCAGGATGATCACTTTATCAGGACGCACCTCAAGAAAGCCACCGCTGATGACAAGATATTCTTCTTCCCGTCCCTTTCTGATCATTAAATCACCGGGTTGAAGCATGGTCATCAAAGGAGCATGATGGGGAAGAATGCCCAGTTGTCCCTCCACCCCCCATGCAATGACTGCGCTGACATCATCAGAGAAGATCATCCTCTCTGCTGTGACAATTTCCAATTTGAAGGTTGCCACAATCACTCTCTCATCGTTTTAGCTTTTTCGACCGCCTCGTCAATCGTTCCAACCAAGTAAAAAGCGCCTTCAGGAAGATCGTCGTGTTTCCCCTCCAAGATTTCCTTAAAGCCTCTCACGGTCTCCTTGATAGGGACATACCGGCCCGGGGTTCCGGTAAATTGTTCAGCCACATGAAATGGCTGTGAGCAGAACCTCTGAATCTTTCTCGCCCTGGTCACGGTGAGCTTATCTTCCTGGCTCAATTCCTCTATTCCCAAGATAGCAATGATATCCTGCAATTCTTTATATCTTTGCAAGGTCGCCTGAACCCCTCGAGCGACTCGATAATGTTCCTCGCCAACAATGACAGGATCAAGGATTCGAGAGGTGGAAGTCAGAGGGTCCACTGCCGGGTAAATCCCCAGCTCAGCGATGGAACGCTCTAATGCCACAACGGCATCAAGATGACCATAAGTTGCCACAATGCCTGGGTCGCTGTAATCATCAGCGGGAACATAGATCGCCTGGAAAGAGGTAATGGAGCCTTTCTTCGTTGTGGTAATCCTTTCTTCCAATTCTCCAACGTCTGTCCCCAAAGTTGGCTGATAACCGACTGCTGATGGCATACGTCCCAGAAGGGCGGATAGCTCCATATTCGCCAGAACATAGCGATAGATATTGTCAATGAATAGAAGGACATCCTGGCCTTCTATATCACGGAAATATTCTGCTACGGTGACTCCGGTAAGAGCCACACGGGAGCGAACACCAGGGGTTTCATTCATCTGACCGAAGACCATAACAGTCTTATCCATAACGCCGGATCTTTTCATCTCTAACCAGAGGTCGTTGCCTTCACGCGATCTTTCACCTACACCCGCAAAGACGGAAAACCCTCCATGCTCAGCAGCAATATTGCGAATGAGCTCCATGATGATGACGGTTTTACCCACTCCGGCCCCACCATAGGCACCGATCTTGCCACCTCTTGTAAAGGGAGTGACGAGATCCATCACTTTCAGTCCTGTCTCGAGCATTTGAGGGGTAGTCTCCTGTTCCGTAAGGGGAGGAGGGGGCCGATGAATCGGCCATCTCTCGTCCGTTTTCACTTCACCCAATCCGTCGATGGCTTCGCCAAAGACATTGAATAATCGGCCTAATGTTGCTCGTCCTACAGGGACTGAGATGGGAGTTCCCATATCAATGGCTTCAACTCCCCTTGCCAAGCCATCGGTGGGGGTCAAAGAGACACCCCGTACCCAATTGTTACCAATATGAGCCTGTGCCTCCACTATAACCTTACTGCCATTCATGGGAATGATGATGCCATTGTAGATGGCCGGCAACTCACCTTTAGGAAATTCCATATCCACCACGGTTCCTATCACTTGTACGACTTTACCTTTTGCCATCTCCTTCGCTCCTTACTTCTGTTCATAATCCGCAAACACACTGGCCTAATCAATTATTTTTAGACCCTGAAACAAGTTCAGAAGGGTGACATGGTCATTGGCCTCTATTGTCTGAACTCGTTTCAGCATCTCGTGGCTCCGGATTATGTTCTAGACTTAGATCGTTAAAGCTTCAGCCCCTCCGCTGATATCACAAATCTCTTTCGTGATCATCTCCTGTCTTGCTTTATTCAATGAGAGTGTTAAATCTTTGATCAAATCTTCAGCATTGTCGCCTGCATTACGCATCGCAACCATCCGTGCGGATTGTTCACTGGCAATGAGCTCAAGAACAGCGTGATAAACCTCCATCTCTACAAATCGGGGTAACAATTCATTCAAAACCGAAAAAGGATCAGGCTCATAAATATATTCCGCCACCTGTCCCGGAGGAAGCTTTGCTGGCTCAATCGGAAGCAAAGCTTCTATCGTAGGTCTCTGCAGCATGGTGCTTATAAAACGGGGATAGGCAAGATAGATTAGATCCGCCTCACCCTTGCTGTAGTCATCAATCACGACTCTTGATATGGGCATGGTTTCCAGCATGGTGGCCCGGTCGCTGATTCCGGAGAATTCAGCGTGAACATTAAGTTTGGCGATACGAGCGAAGGTTCTCGCCTTCCGGCCCACCGTAATCACGGTCACAGGAACCTTTTGTCCCAGGATAAACTCAGCCACAAGTCGATTCAAGTTCGTATTCAAACCGCCACATAATCCTCGATCCGTACCGATGTGGACAATGGTGACTTTGTTTGCTTCCCGTTTCTGCAGTAAGGGAAGGATTTTCCCCTTGATACGGGGTTCGATGGCAAGATCAGCGATCACCTGGCGTATCTTTTCAGCATAAGGCCGCCCTGCCAGCGCTCGTTGTTGTGTCCTTCGCATTTTGGCGGTTGCAACCATCTCCATGGCGCGGACGATCTTGGTGGTACCGTGGATACTACGGATACGGCGGCGTAAGGATTGAATGTTTGCCATCTTACAAAGTGGTTCCTTGCTTGAATTGGGTGATGGCTGTTTTCAAAAGATTCTCCGTTTCAGCTTTTATCTCAAACTCCCTATTGATCTTTTTCTCTATCTCCGGATGATTTGTCTCCATAAAACGGTGGAAATTTTCTTCCCAGGCGATCACCTTTTCTACCGCAACATCATCGAGATAACCATTGGTGACGGCATAAAGAATGCTTGCCTGCTTCCCGAGTGACATGGGAGTTTGTTGCGGTTGCTTCAATACCTCAGTGATACGCCGACCGCGCTCCAGTTGATCCCGGGTTGCTTTATCCAATTCTTCACTACCAAACTTCGCAAAAGCTTCTAATTCACGAAACTGGGCGAGCTCCAACCGCAGCCTTCCGGCTACTTGTCTCATCGCTTTTCTTTGAGCCGAGCCGCCTACCCGGGATACGGATAATCCCACATTGATGGCCGGACGAATTCCGGCATTGAATAGGTCTGGCTCAAGATAGATCTGACCGTCCGTGATGGAAATGACATTGGTGGGGATATAAGCTGAAATATCTCCAAGCTGAGTCTCAATGATTGGCAGGGCTGTCAGCGAACCGCCACCGTGTTCCGGAGATAGTTTGGCGGCCCTCTCTAAGAGGCGGCTATGGAGATAAAAAATGTCTCCGGGATAAGCCTCTCTTCCTGGCGGACGGCGTAACAACAGGGAAAGCTGGCGGTAAGCCCATGCATGCTTATAAAGGTCGTCATAGATAATCAAAGCATCTTTCCCCTGCTCCATGAACTCTTCACCCATTGCACAACCGGAATAGGAGGCGATATATTGGAGCGGGGCCGGGTCAGAGGAATCTGCTGCTACGATGATCGTGTATTCCATCGCTCCGAACTTCTCCAATATAGCTATGGCCTGAGCCACTTTGGATGTTTTCTGGCCTATGGCAACATAGATGCAAATCAGATTTTGACCCTTCTGAGCGATGATGCTATCAAGGACAATGGCAGACTTGCCGGTAAAACGGTCGCCGATAATCAGCTCACGCTGGCCCCGGCCAATAGGGATCATACTATCAATTGCCTTAATCCCCGTCATGACGGGTGTATTGACCGGTGCTCTCTTTGTTACGTCTGGTGCTACTCTCTCTATTGGGCGAGTCTTCTCTGCCCTAATAGGTCCCTTACCATCAAGGGGACGCCCCAGCGGGTCTACCACCCTGCCTATGAGGGTGTTTCCTACGGGGACCTCGATGACTCGACCTGTCGCTTTGACCTCATCCCCCTCCTTGATCAGGCTGCATTCGCCAAGGATAACCGCGCCCACATTATCCTCTTCCAAATTTAAAGCCAGACCTGTAATTCCGTGGGGGAATTCGAGTAATTCGTTGTAAGCTGCCTCTCCTAAGCCATGGATACGGGCAATGCCATCTCCTACCTCAATGACGGTACCCACATTGGTTACGGTCAGAGCAGCACCAAAACGCTCAATTTGTTCCTTAATTACAGCAACAATATCCTGTTCGCGGGTTGCCATCTTAAGCCCTCTCTTGTTTAAAAAAGGTTGATGGTGAAAAGGTAAAGGTAATGATTCCAGTTTGGTTAAAGGGTTATGTCATTGGTTTTTACCATTAGCCTTAACCTATTGACCCTAAACCAGACCGGCTTCCTAACCTTAACCCAAAGACCATTATCTTCTATCTGCCAGCTTCAACCAAATTTTTCTTTAAGCTTTCTAATCTTTGACGTATGCTCCCGTCAATCAGCATATCACCAACCCTGGCGATGAACCCCCCGATGATGGAGGAATCGACTTGGGCGTCAATGACGACCTTGCGCTTTACCATTTCTCCAAGGCGGAGAGTAATGGCCTCCCCCTCTTCATCGCCCAAAGGCAACGCAGCCGTCACTTTGGCGCGTTCAACACCGCGGTGGGCATCCAGCAAGGTATTATACTGTTGGAAGATATCGCCGCCACGCCTAAGTATTCCTTTGCTGACCAGAAGAAGAGTTAGATTAAAGGAAAGGGGGTTGATCTCTCCCAATCGCTTCTCCAAAAGACTTTTCTTATCGGGGAAGGGAAGCCGAGGGTTTTGCAGCAAAGCCATGAGTTCTTCATCTTTTGCTAAATCGGCTATTTTTTTCAAGCCTTGTTGCCAGATCTCCAGCTCGTCTTTTTCCAAAGCGAGCTCGAAAGCGGCCTGGGCATAGCGTTTACCAGAAGTTATTTTAGGCATCTCTCGGGTTAATTTTTCTTGAGAACAACACTTTCCTGAAGTGTCTCCTCAATCAGCTTACGATGTTTCTCTTTATCGAGGGTCTCTTTGATCACTTTCTCAGCCGCCATGATGGAGATATTGACGAACTCCCGCCGCAAATCCTCAACGATCTTATCGCGCTCAGCCTGCAGTTCAGTCCGAGTTCGGTCAATGATCACTTGTGCCTGTTTCGTTGCCTCCTGTCGAGATTCTTCCCTCAGTCTTTCCCCGACTTGCATCGCTTGGGCGATGACGGACTGTGCCTCTTGACGTCCCTTATCAATCTGTTTCTGAACCTCTACCTTAGCTTGCTCAAATTCCAGCTTTGTCACCTCAGCCAATTCCATTGCTTCCTTTGTTCTTTTCGATCTCTCGTCAAGCATCTTCAGGACCGGTTTGTATAAGAAGATGCGTAAGAGAAAAAAGAGGATAATGAAATTGATGACAAAAACGACCAACAGTGGTAAATTAACACCAAGGCTGGCGAAGCCTCCCATTTTGCCTCCCTTAAATTATACTACTCATAGGCTAAAAGCCCGCGAGCATTACCTTGAATACGACGAGGCCTGCTATACTAAACACAAAAGCCATTACTGCTATAATGATGACCAATAAATTGGTGGGTAACCCTCCCTGTTCCATAGCGATCCCTCCTTACTTCACTACCATTGCTAAAATAATACATACGATAAGGATGTAAATACCTATTGCTTCGGCAAGGGCGCCAATCAATATCATGTTGGTCATAATTGCTCCCCTCGCTTCAGGATTGCGCCCGAGGGATTGCATTGCCGAGTAGCCAATGAGCCCCAAAGCCAGCGCCGGACCGAAAAATCCTACTCCTCCAATCAAGCCGATGGTTACCATTTTCATTATTTCTGGTGACATTTCCTCTTCCTCCTTTCAAGATTTTTTATTCTGGTTCCTCGTGCTTGGGAGCTACAGCGACCGTGCCAAAGACGAGGGTTAAACCGCTGAAGATAAGGGCCTGTATCAGGCCAATTAGCAATTCTAACCCATAAAAGGGAAGTGTAAAGACGAGAGGAATAAGAAAACAGGAAACCAAAATCAATATCTTACCAGCAGTCATATTGCCAAAAAGACGAAAGGTGAAGCTCAGCATTCGTGTCAGATGGCTGAATATCTCTAATAGGCCCACAAATAAGCTAATGATCCCGACGACAATGTTCATTGGGGCGGACCGCAATTTTCCCGTCAGAAGCTCTTTCAGACCCTGCGCCAATTGACGGACATTGATGAACTCACTGAGGTAATGAAAAACACCTATTGCTCTCATCCCCCAAAATTCAACAAAGACGAAAGACATAATGGCTATGGAGAGAGGGACATTGATATCCGTATTAGCCGCCCGGAAGATAGCTATAAATTTTTCATGCCCGTGGGTGTGGTGGTGAATACCGATGGTTCCAAAAAAGGGCAGGAGAGCAAGGTAAGCGTTAAATATAACATAGGTGAAGATGGTGGCGACTCCCGGAAAGAGCATCCTGGCGTGTTTTTTGCCCGAAACACTTTCAACAAAGTTCAACAATCCCTCTACAACTACTTCTACCAAGCCTTGACGTCTGCCGGGAATAAGTTTCATCTTATGGGTTAATATAAGAGATAAAACCACCAGGACAACCATGGTAAACCAGGAGGCGATGAGTGTGTTTGTGATGCTGAAGCTGCCGATGTGAAAGATGGACTCTGAAGGAAGAGCAACATAGGGTCTGGGGACCTTGAAAATGTGAGGTGGCTCTTTACCCAAAAAACTGGATCCGAGGGGGCCGAATACCAAGCCAATGAAGAAGAGGATTAAAACAGGGATAAAGAAAAGAGCGAGAACTTTAAGGCGACTACGATCCATTATTGTTGCCTCTGCTTTATTTCTTGTTCTTCATTCGTTTTTCTTGCTCGGTATAAAAATGGATGAGCATACGGAATAAGCCAAAGAAAGCCACGACCGTTCCGACACCAAGACCAATTAAAGTAAATAGAGGGCGCTTATTAAACATCTCAGGACGATCGAGCCAATAACCGATCCCCACTGGGATGATCAAACTCAAAGCCACATACCAACCCACTGTTAGTAAGAATTGAAGTGGTCTTACCCACTCTTTCAGTTAACCCTCCAGGTGCAGATAGTGAGGATAGAATTTTGCTCCCTTTGTATGAGAGCGCTTATCTAAATGAAGCAACATAAGGGAATTACAAAATGTGAATTTCTTAACATACCTCAAAAAGGTTGTCAATCAATTTTTCTTAAGAGTCTGAACCCGTCAATACCTCCTTCGCAAATGGAGGGCGAAGCATGTTAACCATTTGAAATCGTTATGAAACAGAAAGGGGATGGTCTACATTGAGAAGGCGGGGATGAAGATCTTCTTTGCGGGCGCCCTTCGTCTCCATCTCGCAATGACCATTAAGAGTTCCCCCCTCATTGATGATGAGCACAGGGGTGATAAGGGTTCCAGAGAATTTGCCCGTCGAATGAATCTCAACCCGTTCCTCCGCCTGGAGCTCTCCCTCGACTCGGCCGTTGATGATAACCGTGTTGGCTCCGATCTTTCCTTTGATGAGTGCGTATTCGCCCACAATCAAGGCGCCGCTTTCGAAGATTTCTCCCTCAAATCTTCCATCCAGGCGGAAGACACCCCGAAAAGTCATCTTCCCTTCAAACAGGGTCTCTTTTCCAAGGAAGGCGCTGATTTCCTCAGGTTTCGGGGAAGAGCCCCCACCGCTTTTAACGAATAGAGATTTTCCTGACATAGGCGACTCCTTTCACAATATAGCAAAGTGCAGAGGGCATAGCGAATAAAAAGTCAAATAGTCAGATGGTCGCTTAGTCTTATAGTCAATAAGACATCAAGACTATGAGACTACTGGACGATGAGACTTTCGAGCCTCTACGCATTTCTTAAGATCGTATCCACGATCCTTTCCAGGTCCTCAGGGGAGTAGTATTCGATTTCGATCTTCCCCTTTTTCCCTCTCGCCTGGATCCGGACTTTTGTTCCCAGGCGTTGCCTCAGGGAGTCCTGAAGGCTGTTGAGTTGATTTTCTAAATCGCCTTTTTTCTTTTCAATGGCGACTTTTTTCTTAGGCCTTTCCGCCCATCGTTTCGCCCATGCCTCCGCCTCTCTCACGGAGAGGCCTTTGCGGATGATCAGGTTGCAGAGCTCTTTCTGTTTCTCCCTGCTCTCCAGGCTGAGGAGCGCTCTTGCATGACCGGCCGTGATTCTGTTCTGGATGATGTGGTTTTTGATTTCAGAGGATAGTTTGAGAAGGCGGAGGGCATTGGTGATCGTCGACCGATCCTTTCCAACCCGCCTGCTTGCTTCTTCATGGCTGATATCGAATTTTTCTATCAGTTCCCTGAAGCCTTCAGCCTCTTCAACAGAGTTGAGGTCCTCCCGCTGAAGGTTTTCAATGAGGGAGATTTCAAGGACTTCTCTGTCGTCTGCCTCTCTTACGATCACAGGGACTTCTTTCAGTCCGGCCTTCTGAGCGGCCCGCCAGCGGCGCTCTCCTGCGATCAACTCATAACCTCCATCGATCCTCCTCACCATCAGTGGATCAAGGATCCCCTTCTCTTTGATGGTTTCAGCCAGATCAAGGAGTTTCGATTCGTCGAAATGCTTCCGGGGTTGAGAACGATGGGGGCGGATCTCTTCAATCCCGCAGTAAAAAAGTTTGTTTTCTTCCCCTCCCTCAACTTCTGGGATGAGCGCTCCCAGACCCTTTCCCAACGCCATTCTTTTAGTTGCCATTTTTCTTTCCGTCGGACATGAGTTCACCGGCCAGGTGGAGATAACTTTCCGCTCCCTTAGAATGGATGTCGTATAGGAGGGCGGGCTTCCCGTGGCTTGGAGCCTCGCTCAGCCGGACATTTCTCGGGATGACAGTTTGAAACACCTTCTCTTTGAAATGGCTCCTGACTTCCTCGGCCACCTGGCGGGAGAGGTTATTGCGAACATCGAACATGGTGAGAAGAATCCCTTCAATCTCGAGTCTCGGATTGAGGGACTGTTTGATCAGGCGGATCGTCTTGATCAACTGCCCCAGGCCTTCGAGGGCATAGTATTCGCATTGCAGAGGAATGAGGACGGAATGGGCGGCTGTCAGCGAGTTGATGGTCAGAAGACCCAGGGAGGGAGGGCAGTCGATGAAGATGTAGTCATAGTCTGACTCGACCTCCTTAATCAGATGGGCCAGTTTTCTCTCACGATCCTTCTCCTGGATGAGTTCCACCTCCGCGCCGATCAGGTCGGTATTCGAAGTGACCAGATCCAGATAGGCAAGGGAGGTCTTCTGGATCATTTCCCGGAGCCCCGAACCTTTGAGCAAAGCTTGGTAGATCGTCCCATTGGATTGCTCTTTGCTGAAGCCGATACCGCTCGTTGAGTTCCCCTGGGGATCGATGTCGATGAGCAGAACCCTCTTCTCTGCCACGGCAATGGAGGCGGAGAGATTGACGGCGGTCGTTGTCTTTCCCACTCCCCCTTTCTGGTTGGTAATGCAGATCACTCTTGCCATGAAGAATCCTTTGGAATGGTGGAATATTGGTTTTCTAAATCCTTTAACCCATTATTCCACTGTTCCATTCTTCCAGTATTCCCAATCTGACTCTTTATAGCACAAAAGGGGGAATGAGGAAAAGACCCCAATCAAATCTTTTCAAAGAGAATAATCGACCGTTTGATCGAGCTGGAAGGGAGGGAGAAGGCGGCGGTTTTTTGTAACTGGTACCGGGTAGTTTTAATTTGAGTGAGATGTTGCCATTCCTCTTCGGGGGCTTCGCCTTTCATCGCCAGAAGGATTCCTCCCTTTTTCAAGAAAGGAAAGCTGAGCAGGAGGAGGGTGTCGAGATCGGAGAAGGCTCTTGCGATCGTCCCATCGAACCGGCCTCCAAGGTTCTCAAGAATCTCCCTTTCCTGAATGCGGCCGTGTATCGCCTCAATGCCTTTTAGCCCCAGCGTTCGGATGATATGATTCTGGAAGTCGACCTTCTTGCGGACCGAATCAATCAGGGTCACCTCCAGGGAGGGGTGGATCATTTTTAAGGGAATTCCGGGAAAACCGGCGCCTGAACCGATGTCGAGGAGAGAGTAGATCTTGGAGAGATGGGGAAAGACCGACAGGGAATCGAGGAAATGTTTCAGGACGATCCCCTTTTCCGACCGGATGGCTGTGAGGTTCATCTTCTCATTCCATTTGAGCAATTCCTTGCGAAAGAGATCGAAGGCCTCCACGGTCTTTTCAGCCAGATCGATTCCAAATGCCTTTGCCCCATTGATGAGGAGCTTTTTATTTTCCGTCTCCATTGAAAAGCATATATCACAGAAACATTTTTTTGGCCATCGGTATGGTCTTTGTTTGGTAATCCCTCAGTTATGGTTTGCTTAAGTTTACCACAACCTGTAACTCAGCCCTTTAGGGCTGAGTTTCCAGGGCTAAAGCCCTGAGTTACATATTCGACAAAGCATTTATCCTTCATAACTGAGGGGTTACTTTGTTTGAAAAATTATTATTGAATTCTTTACTAAGGAGCAGTAGAATTCATAAAAAAGGCCCTTATAGAAAGGAGTCAAGTCATGATCGCTCGAATTATTCCAATGGTTATGATTGCACTGCTGTTCGCACAACCCTCCTCAGCCCAGCTTGACCGAATATTTAAAGGTTTAGGATTGGGGGGACAGAAAGGACTGAGCGATGCGAAGATCGGTGAGGGGGAAATAGATTATGTCCACCCCCACCCTTGCCCTCCCCCATCGAAGGGGGAGGGGATTGGTTAGAATCAATTTTTATGGTTCGTGCCTGTCCCGTGTAAACGAGAGGTGACGGATTCGTCATGAAAAATTTGTTTCTAAATCAAGCTCGTCTGATTCACCATGTCCTAACGATGCTCCAAGAGGAGGAAGAATCATGAAAAAATGGACCAAAATAGGAATCATTGTCCTCGGCCTATTTCTCCTGCTGTTCATCGGCCTTAATATTTTCATTAAAAGCTATCTCTCCGGGGATAGATTGAAGGCGATGATCCTTCCGAGGGCGGAATCTTTGACCGGCAGAAAGGTCTCCTTAGAGGATATCCGCGTCTCTCTCTTTAAGGGGGTGGTCGCAAAAGGGTTAAGTGTGAAGGAGGTGGATGGACAGAAGGATTTCTTTAAGATGAAGGAGTTTGTCCTCTCCTATCGGCTTTTGCCCCTCCTGAAAAAACAGCTCGTCATCAGCAAAATAGAGATTCTCTCCCCTTCTGTGACGATCGTGAAAGATCGACATGGAAAGTATAACTTCAGCGGCATTACGGAGAGGGGTTCACAGAAACCCTCGAAACCCGCCGAACCCGGGAAGCAAGGGCTTCCGATCTCTATCAGCGCCGACAGATTATTCGTCCAAAACGGTCAGTTGAAGTTTGTTGATGAGGGAAAAGCGTTGCCGGATGTCTCGGGTGTCTTTGACATGGAATTTGTGGGGTCGGTCGAGAAGGACGGGACCCCAAAAATGAAATCCGGGCAGATCTCGGTTAAGGAAATCAAGGTTATTTTAAAGGGGGCTGAAATAAAAACCACAGGTAAGATCGACATGGATGATCGAACCATCCTCGCCAATTTGAGGACAGTGATTGAAAAAAATAGCATTGATCTGACTGCAACGGTGAAGGATTATCTTAAGGCGCCTGAGATTGTTGCCAATCTTCATGCGAAAGATTTGGATCTCGATAAGCTGATGGGTATAGGGGGCGAGGAGAAAGCCCCCCAAAAGGCGGCTTCAAAAGAACCGGCTCAACAAAAGGAGAAGCCATCCAGACAGACAAAAGGTGACATTGATAAGAAACTGAAGGCCTCCGGCCAGGTGAAGGTCGATGTGGCGAAGTATCAGGGTTATACGATCAAGGACTTAAGCGTGAATTACAAGTATATCGATGGAGTATTGAAAGTGGAGCCTCTTGGACTGAGGTTTTCCGGAGGGGAGGTTTACAATACCGAGGGGAATTTGGGCGGAAAACTTCAATTTGCCGGCGCCCGGGTTCAGGAGACCCTGAAAGGAGACGCAAATCTAAAGCTCGGCAAAGGGATCATCAAAGATTCGCAGATTTTCAATGCCATTTCATCTCTCACCGGCATTCAGGCTCTGAAGGACCCTGTTGTTGATCAAGGTTCATTTCATTTTGACATTAAGGAGGAGAAAGTGTTGATAGATGGGTTTATCAGTTCGGCCCTTTTCAGGCTTTCACCAAAAGGATATCTGGGTTTTGACCAAAAATTGGATATTCCAGCCGAACTGAAGCTCTCGCCCGAACTCAGTAAAAGCCTTTCCAGGGAGTTGACCAAGATGAAGTTCATGACGGATGACCAGGGATGGGCGGTTCTCCCTCTTAAAATAAAAGGCACAACCGAGAAGCCGAGCGTAACCCTCGATACGGAAGGGTTGGTAAAACAGATCGTTCCGGATTTAACGAGAGAGATAGAAAAAAGATTGTTTCAGAAAAAGAAGTCCTCCAAATAGGCGAAATGCGAAAAGGGAAGCGGGGACGTCCCTAACATTCCAAACATCTATATAAGGGGGTGGTCATGTGATTGGGAGAATAATTCAGATATATAAAAATAAACTTAGGCCCCGTCTTAAGAAAATACTCGTCGGGTTCGTCATTTTTTTTGTCGTCTTTACCCTGGTTGGCTTTTTTGTTATCCCTCCTATCTTAAAATCTATTTTAATTAAGAAACTTTCGGAGAACCTCCATCGCGAGGTCTCGATCACTCAAATCAAAGTGAACCCCTATGTCCTCTCTTTGACCGTTAGAGGGTTCAAGGTGAAGGATCGCAAGGAATCAGAAACCTTCGTCTCTTTTGATGAGCTCTTTGTCAATCTCCAGAGCCTCTCTGCTTTGAAATTCGCCCTGGTTTTTAAGGAAATCCGGTTGACGAACCCTTTCGTAAAAATTAGCCGTCACCCGGACCTGTCCTATAATTTCTCCGACCTGCTCGGAAAAAAGGAGACTCAACCGCCGGAGAAGCCAACGGAAAAACCGAAGTCCCTCAGGTTTTCTCTCAATAACATCCGTATCGAGAACGGAAGCATCGATTTTTGGGATGGACCCAAACAGGCCAAGCATACAGTAAAAGAACTGAACATCGGCCTTCCCTTCTTATCCAATATCCCCTCTCAGATTGATATCTTTGTTCAACCCTCTTTTTCCGCCAAAGTTAATGAGACACCCTATTCAGGGAAATACGTCGGATACACCATTGAGAAGGGTAAGCTCTCCTTTGATTTAGCGTATTTGATTAATAAGAAAAAACTCGATTCTCAGAATCATATCTTTCTGGATCAGTTCACCCTGGGAGAAAAAGTGGAAAGCCCCCAGGCGACAAAGTTGCCTGTCAAGCTTGCCATCGCCCTTCTGAAGGACCGGAAAGGAGAAATCAAGCTGGACATCCCTGTCGCGGGGACCCTGGATGACCCTAAATTCAGTGTTTGGGGAATCATCCTGAAGATCCTCGTCAATCTGATTGCGAAGGCCGCCACCTCGCCCTTTTCACTTCTTGGGGCGATCATTGGAGGGGGAGAAGAACTCAGTTTCGTCGAGTTTGAATACGGAAGCTCCGTGGTCACCGAACCGAGTGCGAAAAAACTGAATGCCATTTCCAAGGCTCTTAATGACCGGCCTTCCCTCAAAATGGATATCGAAGGCCATGTGGATATGGAAAAAGACAGAGAGGGGTTAAAACAGATTCTATTCAACAGAAAACTGAATGCGCAAAAATTGAATGAGATGGTGAAAAAGGGACAGCCTGCAGTTCCTTTGGATGAAGTGAAAATCGAAAAACCGGAATACGGCAAATATCTAAAAATGGCTTACAAAGAGGAGAAGTTCCCAAAACCGAGAAATGTTCTGGGCATGGCCAAAGATATCCCTGTCCCTGAAATGGAAAAATTAATCCTGACTCATATAGAGGTCAGGGAAGGAGATCTGAGGACCCTTGCGTCGCAGCGGGCCATGAAAGTAAAAGAAGCGATTGTAAAATCCGGGCAGGTTGAAGCAGAGAGAATATTCATTCTTGAACCAAAATCTCTTGCCCCGGAAAAGAAGGAGAAGCTGAAAAATAGCCGCGTCGATTTTAAACTTAAATAGTGTCTGTTTATAAATGCACCTTTTCCGTCATGCCGGACCTGAGGAGCCTGCCCCGTACTGGATACGGAGGCATCCAGACGTCGTCCCGACGAAAGTCGGGAACCATCTCTAATGCTCTGGGTCCCGGTTTTCACCGGGAACCCTGGATTCCGGCTGGAGTTTATCCCGATGAAAATCGGGGCCGGAATGACGACCTTTTTGGAA
>JAGXSW010000241.1 GCA_018333715.1 Syntrophaceae bacterium
GAGGGAATGGATGGGTGAGGGAGCAAGGGATATGCCCAAAACTGAAAAACTGGTTTGGAGATTGAAAGAGATCGTCGGGGAATCTCATATTATAAAAGAACCCGATAATCTCAAAGACTATGGATTGGATGGAAAGCGACCCAAAGGTGTTGTCTTCCCGGGAACGATTGGTGAGGTTTCAAAAGTTGTTGCCTACGCCAATGAGCAATCCCTGACCCTTCTTCCCATGGGGAATGGGACAAAGATCGGGGTGGGCGGAATACCGAAAAAGATGGATATTGTCCTCTCCACTCTCCGTCTCAATCGAATGACGGATTGTGACTGTGATAATCTCACCCTCTCCGCAGAAAGCGGAATTGCTCTCGGCGAGGTTCAAAAGAGATTGTCACAGGAAGGGAAGGGATATTTCCTTCCGCTGGATCCGCCCTTTACGGAGAAGGCCACGCTGGGCGGGATCGTGGCGGCCAATTCGAGCGGACCCGGGAGGCTGCTTTACGGCACGGCGAGGGATTTGATCATTGGAACAAAGGCTGTCTTTCCCAATGGGGATATCGTCGCCTCAGGCGGAAAGACGGTGAAGAATGTTTCCGGCTATGATATGTGTAAACTCCTGATCGGTTCTTATGGGACGCTGGGAATCCTCTGTGAGATTACTTTTAAACTTCTACCCCTTCCGGAAAGAACGGCAACCTTGCTCCTCCCTTTTGTCAGACTGGAGGAGGCGGTTCAATTTGGACGTGAAATCCTCCAGTCCCAATACCTTCCATCATCCATTGAGATCTTGAACGAAATGGTTGTGAAGAAGATAAAGCCTCCAATAGCCCAGCAGGGGAATTATCTTGTTGCCATCGGATTGGATGGCGTGGCTGAAAGCATTGAGCGGCAGGTCTCGGAGATAGGGGAAAGGGCGAGGAAGAACGGCGCCCTTGAAATAGCGGCTCTTGCTTCGGAAACCCACTCCTCGTTCTGGAAGGCGATACGGGACTTTTCAGAGGGACTGGCGGAAGAGGGGGCAAATTTCATCTCCTTCAAATCCAATTTTTTGATCTCGAGATGCGGAGAGGTGATGGGCAGTTATGAAAAAATAGCCAGAGAATCGGGAGTCGATTGTGGACTCATCTGCCATTCCGGAAACGGGGCGCTTTACTCCTATGTCTTCGCCGGCAAAGGCGTGCGATCAAGAAAAGAATCCTTGCTCAACCTTATCAGAGAGTTCTCCTCGGTTGCCGTCAAAAACGAAGGCCGCCTCATCGTTGAATCGTGCCCTCCTGACATCAAAAAGAGGATCGATGTCTGGGGGGAACTGAGAGGCGATTATGAGATCATGCGGCGATTGAAGAAAGAGATCGATCCGAAAGGAATCCTCAACCCGGGAAGATTTGTGGGAGGAATCTGAAAGGATCAATGCAAATTGGTCAATTAACAATTGTCATTTTGCAATTGCCCCCTCACCCTTCCCCTCTCCCCACCGGGGAGAGGGAGGGGGTGAGGGGCGGTTCATTTTGCGATAAAAACTCTATAGGGAGTCAATATGGATCGAGAACAACTCAAAACGCTTTTCTACGACGAGGTGGCCAAGTGCAACCATTGCGGTTTTTGTTTGGCCCACTGCCCTGTTTATACCGTTGCAGGGAGGGAATGGGCCACCCCCCGGGGCAAGAATGTCCTTGTGAAGGCGATTATAGAAGGTAAAATCGACTGGACGCCTGAAATCGAGGAGACACTCTTCCGGTGTACGGGTTGCAGACTCTGCACCCAGACCTGTTTTCCGGCAGTGGAGACCAATCAGGGCGTTTTAGCGGGACGGGAATGCCTGGTCGATAAAAAACAGTACCCGAAGGTGATCGATCGGGTGGTCGAGGCGCTGGAGAACCACTTCAATATCTCTAACGAGCCGAATGTGAACCGAACCTTGTGGATGGATAAATTGGAGGAGGTCCCGGATCACAGGTTCCAGAAGGAAAAAGCGAGTGTGATCTACTTTGTGGGATGCGTGGCGGCCTTCTACCCGATGGCCCATAAGATCCCACAGACCTTTGTTCAGATTCTGAATAAGGCCCATGTCGACTTTACTATTCTGGGAGGAGAGGAGTGGTGCTGCGGGTTTCCGCTCATCCAGGCGGGAATGAAGGAGAAGATGCAGAAACTGATCGAACACAATCAGGAGAAGGTAAAGGAAGTGGGCGCTGAAACCGTTGTCTTTGCCTGCCCCTCCTGCTACCATACCTGGAAGGAGAAGTATCAGACGGATGCCGAACTGCTCCATTCCACTCAATTCATAGAAAGGCTGATCTGGGAGGGGAAGATCGCGTTGCGGAATGGAGTCGATAGGGCAGTGACCTATCATGATCCCTGCGATCTGGGAAGAAACAGTAAGGTCTTCGACGCCCCCAGAAATATTTTAAAGAAAATTCCAGGATTGAACCTGATAGAGTTAGAGGGGAATCGCCAGTTGAGTGTGTGTTGTGGCGGAGGAGGAGATCTTGAGATGATTGATCCGGCGCTCTCCGCTGCCATTGCACAGAGAAAGATTGAAGAGATTCAGAGGACAGGAACCGAGGAAGTTGTGACCTCCTGCCAGCAATGCATCCGGACCATCTCGGGTTATGCAAGAAAGCATAAGATCAAATTGAAGGTGAAGGATATTACCGAGGTTGTTCTGGACGCAATGGGTTAACGAGGCATAGGGCATAGAGCATAAGGATGAGATTAATTGGGTTTCATGCCTTATGTTCAATGAAATCCATTTCGGTCTGTCATTCTGAACCTTGTGCTGAACTTGATTCAGTATTGGTTCAGAATCTGCTTTTTTATTTTTTCATCTGGGCCAATAACTTTTTCAACTCTTCCTCGATCTCTTTCCCGGGTCTTTTCAGAGGCAGTCTCGGGTTTCCACCGAAGTAACCGGTAAGATCCATCGCCATCTTCAAACCCCCGATCCCATACTTCACCGTAACCGCTTTGGCAAGAGGGGTTAATCGGTTCTGAGATGCTGTTGCCTCTGCCATTTTCCCTTGATGGTAGAGACTGAGGATCCGGACGCATTCCTCCGGAGCGGCATTTGCCACAGCGAGAATTCCTCCTGCCGCCCCGATACAGAGGGCGGGGAAGAAGACCGGGGCCGACCCCACAAAAACAGCAAACCCCTTGCTCGAAAGATGGATGATATCGTTCAGTTGGCCGATGTTTCCGGAGCTATCTTTAATCCCAACGATATTGGGATGGAAGGATAATTTCGCCACCACTTCAGCGTCCAGATTGATTCCGGTAAATTGAGGGACATTGTAGAGAAGGATGCCTATCCGTGAAGATTCCGCCACGGCGATGAAGTGGTCATAGAGGACTTGAGGTTTCATCGAACCCTTAAAGTAGGAAGGGGTGACGACGAGGCCGAAATTGGCGCCCACTTTTGCCGCCTGATGGGTAAAACGAATGGTCTCCTGTGTGGATTCCGCCCCTGTTCCAACGATCATCACCTTTGATTGGGGAATCGATTCCCTTGATGCCTCCATGACTTTCATCTTCTCTTTCTCGTTCAAATAGACGGCCTCTCCATTGGATCCCAGGACGAGATAGCCGGAGAGTCCGGTTTTGTTCCACATATTAAAATTCTCTTTCAGTCTGTCTAGGGCAAGATTTCCTTTTTCAAAAGGTGTGGTAATAGGAGGTATGACACCGCTCAATTTCATCATCTTTCTCCTTTTTCTTCTCCTTTGTGGGAAAGATTTCTAATCTGTCCTAACACTCATTATAAGAGATTTCTGAAAAAAATCCAGAAATCTGAGTAATCCTCTTCTGAAATCTGTGTAATCAGGGAGCGAAAAGTAGTTTTTCAGGAGCTCTCTATAATTTATCTTGACAACTTTAACAAATATGAATGTAATAGGGGCTATCCCATATCTGGAGGAGCCCAACCCCTCATCCCAACTCTCCCTTTCGAGGGAGGAGGGGAAGGGGTGATCGGAGTTGATTATGGACCGGGAAAAAATAGAGAAAACCATTTTGGAGAAATCAAAGGACGGGAAGATTCCCTGCGCAATGTGCTTTAAGATTGCAGAGGATTTCGGCATTTCAAAACGGGAAATGGGGCAGATTCTGAACGAAATAAACATCAGAATCAGCCAGTGTCAGCTTGGTTGTTTTGAGTGATTGGACTGGATAGGCAGGGATGTTACGATTGAATAAGAATGACATTTTTCGTTCAAATTATGTAATATAGTAAGAGCTAATTTTTAGGCCAAACCCCAGGGTTATTAACATAACAATTTGATAATATTACTGAATTTAAATTTTCCCTTGTTGGTATAGAAATTGCTGTAAATTACTTTGCCTTTAACATATTGTTATCACTTCATTTTTAAAAGGTTTCGATAATGTTAGTCCTGTTTCAGTTTTTTCTTGCTACTTTTGCAATCTATAGCGCCATCACATATGAGGAGGAGATGAGGCTCCTCGTCCCATTGATCTGCCTTATCATGATGTTCATTGTCGGGCGCGTGGAAGGGAGAAGCGCTGAAAAAGCAAGCGCAAGAAAGGATTTCTTAAGGTCAGAAATTGATAAGATCTCTCAAAAGGATTCGACAACGATTAAAGAACAGAATTTTTTCACCATCGAGACGCTCCTCTGGCCCAAAAATGAAATGCTCTTGCTTGATACTGTCCACGCCATCTTTAAAGATATGGGGTTCAAGATATCGGCTGGGATTCAGTACCGATCCGTGGACCGCATTATAAAGATTCCAGATAGTCAGAAGACCTTCGGAATGCAGGTGATGATGTGTGAAGGAGAAGCCGATAGGAATCATCCGAAGATTAATCGGGTTTTCCAATTCGAGAAAGAGAAAAAAGAGAATGAAAAATCCCTGATCATAGCGAGCACTCATATTCGCCTTCCCATTTCCGAGAGGGGAGAGGCGAGCCATATCTCCAGGGAGCTGATCGACCTCTTAGTTCGATATAATATCAGTTTTATTACCGCCCATCATTTCTACGGGCTATGGCAAAAGGCGAAAAGAGGAGAAATTGACATCTTCGAATTCTTTCAGAAGATCTATTCCCAGGGGGGGGAAATCTATGCCCGGAAAGGAGTCGAAGCCTCTCTTCCCCCTCTCCCTGAATTGCCCATCCAGTGAATCCTGAATATCTTCATCCTTTGCCATTCCAGAACCTTTTATTTTTTTTCAAACTACGTTATACCTAAATTGAGCGTTTTTTCTTTAATAATGACATCAAAGATACTGGATTCCTGCCTCCTCAGGAATGACGACCATCGACCACTGAATGAAAATGTCATTCCCGTGAAAACGGGAATCCAGAGGGTTTATCTTTAAAAATAGTATTAAGAATCGCTCAATTTAGGTTATAATTATATCGGTGAAAGTAAGAGAGATTTTTGCCAAGACCGTTCTCACCAGAACGGCGATCTCCGGCTTTGACTACTGTCTTAATCCCTATGTAGGCTGCGGGCACGGGTGTCGATACTGTTATGCCAGTTTCATGAAGCGATTTACCGGCCACCGGGAGCCCTGGGGTGAGTTCATTGATGTCAAAGTGAACGCGCCTTCACTGCTGAAGAATCAGTTGAAAAGGGCAAAACCGGGAATGGTCGCCATCAGCACAGTGACTGACCCCTACCAGCCCATTGAGAAAACATATAAGATTACCCGAGGGTGCCTGGAAGCGCTTCTGGATAAGCAGTTTCCGGTCAACCTGCTGACCCGTTCACCTCTCTGTCTGCGGGATATCGACCTTTTTAAGCGGTTTAAAAAGATTGAAGTGGGATTGACTGTCGCCACCCATGATGAAGCGATGAAGAAGCTCTTCGAGCCCTGCTCCCCTTCCATCTCTTCCCGGATCAAGGCATTGGAAACCCTTCGCAAAGAGAGGGTCAGGACCTATGCCTTCATCGGGCCGCTGCTTCCCTTAAAGCCTGCGCCCCTGGCAAAGATGCTGGAGGGGCTCGTCGATACAGTGCTCATCGACCGGGTGAATTACCCGAACAAGGTGAAAGGACTCTACCATAAAAATGGACTGGACTCTTATCTCACAGATGATTATTTTAATGTTATTGGAATGGATTTAAAGGAACGTTTTGAGAAAAAAGGGATCGCTGTAACAATGATTTTTTAACTTTAGTCACTTTAGGCACTTTTAATTTTAGACACTTTGATGGAGGTAGATGATGAGTCTTGGAAGATTCGGTTTGAGAAAAAGAGATTATGACTTTCCGCCTTTTCGGCCGCCGAGCGAAGCCAACAGCCTCCTGTTGAGGGTGACGAGAGGGTGTCCCTGGAACCGGTGCACCTTCTGTTCGATGTATAAAACGATGAAGTTTGAGAGAAGAGATCTGGAGGAGGCGCTTGAGGATATATCCATGGCAAGGGAACTCTATAGCGATAGAGTCCAGACCGTCTTTATTGGGGATTCCAATAGCCTGGTTTACAAGACCGATGAGTTGGTCAGGATTCTAAATGCTTTGTATTTTTCCTTCCCTCATATTGAAAGGGTGACCAGTTATGCGAGGGCCAGGACCATTGCCAGGAAACCGATCGAGGACTTGCGGAAAATCTATGAAGCGGGGTTGAATAGACTTCATGTGGGTCTTGAGACAGGGGATAGAGAACTTTTAAAAGAGATTGATAAAGGGGCGACGCCAGAGGAGATGATCGAAGCGGGAAGGAAGGCGAAACAGGCAGGTTTTGAATACTCCCTCTATGTGCTATTGGGAATCGGCGGAGAAGAAAAGTGGGAACAACATGCGAGGGGAACCGCAGATGTTCTGAATCAGATCGATCCCCACTTTATACGCGTCCGGACCTTTGTTCCCCAGCCAAACTCTTCCTTGTATGATGCCATGGAGGAAGGCCGGTTCCAGCCGGCATCGCCTGAGACAATCTTGAAAGAGACGAGGCTCCTTTTGAAAGAACTTGAAGTCACCTCCCAGTTTTTGAGCGACCACATTTCAAACCTCATTCCCCTCCACGGCAAATTGCCGGAGGAAAAAGGTAAGATGATTCAATTGATCGATGAGGTTTTAAAAGGTCTTCAAGACGATGTTTCGCTGAAGGAGGAGATGGAAGCGAGAAGGCATCTTTCTCATCTTTAGTCGGATAGAAGTTTGGAAGTGCCTATTTTTCAGCTTACCTGACATAAGAATAACCAAATTCCAAGCACCAATAACCAAATAATGACCGAAATTTTTAAATTAGGCCAATAAATGATGATCTCGTAAAAAGTCGTCTCACCGGTGAAAACCGGTGTCCAGTGTTTTCATAAGTATCTAATATTACTGGATTCCGGCTTTCGCCGGAATGACGATCATTAAGATTTTTCGACTTTTTACGAGACCATCAATAAATGTGAGTTTGGTGATTTGGATATTGGTTAATTGGAACTTATTTGGAATTTGGGATTTGGTTATTGGAATTTTTATTCAACTGGAGCCGCAGGTGGAACAACTGGTGGAGGAGCAGCTACCACAGGAGGAGCCGGCGGCGCTCTTAAATTTCCCTCCGCTCGAAAAGGCGAAGGCGGACATCATCCGGCTCACCCTCTTGCTTTTACATTCAGGGCAAACGATCTTTTGAGATGAGTTGAAAACAAGTTTTTCAAACTCGTGATGACATCGGCTGCAATGATATTCATAGATCGGCATCTCACAGCTCTCCTTTTAATTCATCCTAACATTATTTTAGCCTGATCGGCAAGAAGAAGCGCCTTTTGCGCCTGTTTGGGCCTTCCCTCCTCGTTTAATTCCGAAGCCATCTTATGGCAGACCTCCTCAAATTGCCTGGCATAATGTTTCTTAAAATATTTCTTCAACCGGATCGAAATCAGCTTTCCCCAGAACGACAGGGTTCTTGTGTAAAGATTTTTGTAATAGGCATTCATCCCGAGGCTGAAATACAGTAGAAAAAGGAGTTCGTTGTGTGGAGGCCCCAGCTTCAAGGCTTTTGAAAAGTAGCGGGAGGAGAGATCATAATGCCCGCTCAAGAGATAACTGCGGCCCGCGCGACCATAAGCCTCCTGCAACCCTCCCCCAAAGATGAAACCCAGAACATCCTTCCCCTTTTGAGGTCCATATACTTTCTGAAGAAGGGAGTTGTGCTCCAGAAGAAATCGAACCAGATAGGGATTGCGGTCCTTTTCTTTAAAGAGGTCGATTAACTGCTCCATGGCATCATGGAAAAGGGACCGCATCTCCGATATGCCCAGCAGCGCTCCCTGTTCCGCCTTTGAGATGATCCGCTCAAATTGCTGGAAATAATTCCTTTCATAAGAGGATTTTCCAATATTAAGTTTATATTTGAGGTATTTGGGGCGATAGATTTCGAGTTGATAAATGTTTTCCCTTAACTTCATGGCTTCGTGAAAGATGGATCCGATGACCAGGTCAAGGAGCCATTCATTTTTACTAACAGGTTCTTTTCCCTTATTACGGAAAAAGGAATGACACTGTTCCTTCAGGTTGTAGAGAGGGCTCTGTCCCTTATCATCGACCCAATTTCCGATGTCTGAAAATTGAAGCCTCCCCGCCTTGTACTTATTGAAGATTTCCTGAAAAGCGATCCATGAGTGGAGAAGCCCTCGCACGATCTCCAAAAAGTTGCGGTCTCTGGTGTTAAAATTTATTTTTTCCATCTCACTCCTCGGCTAGACCCTATATATCAGATTTCTTCGCTTTTGGGAAGGAGTGCAATTTTTCTCAACCCTCAAAACATATTGACGGAGGGAACAGAAAAAAGGTATATAATAAAAGATAATTTTAAAAAGGAGGGAGCGATATGGCTATCAGGGTAGGGATTAATGGGTTTGGTCGGATTGGCCGAAATGTCCTTCGAGCAGGCTTGAACAGGAAAGATCTGGAGTTCGTGGCAGTCAATGATCTCACCGATGCTAAGACATTGGCCCATCTTTTAAAGTACGATTCTGTTCACGGGAAATTTGGGGCAAGCCTTGAAGGAAAGAAAGACGCCATTTTAATCGATGGAAAAGAGATCAAAGTTTTCGCCCTGAAAGATCCGAGCCAGCTTCCCTGGAAGGACCTGGGGGTCGATGTGGTTCTGGAAAGCACAGGGAAGTTTACGGATCGCGAAGGAGGCTCCAGGCATGTTGAAGCCGGCGCCAAGAAAGTTGTAGTCTCCGCTCCGGCAAAAGATCCTGATGTCTCGCTCGTCCTCGGAGTCAATGAGAAGGACTACGATCCTTCAAGGCATCACATCATTTCGATGGGGTCCTGCACGACGAACTGCCTTGCCCCCATCGCCAAGATCCTGGTTGACGAGTTTGGAGTGGAGCATGGTCTGATGACAACCATCCATGCCTACACCAATGATCAGGTCATCCTCGATTTTCCGCACAAAGACCTTCGACGGGCCAGAGCTGCCGGGATGTCGATGATTCCCACAACAACCGGCGCGGCTACCGCCCTCTCTCTCGTCATCCCGGAATTGAAGGGGAAGATGGACGGAATGGCAATTCGCGTGCCGACCCCCAATGTCTCCGTGGTCGACCTGGTGGTGAAACTGAAAAAGGAGACGACGGCTGAAGAACTGAACAAGGCTTTGAAATCCTATGCGGATGGAAAGTTGAAAGGGATTCTGAGTTTCTGCGAGGAGCCGCTTGTTTCCATCGACTTCAATGGCAATCCCCATTCCTCCATTGTCGATGGTCCCTCGACAAAAGTGATCGGCGGAAAGCTGGCGAAGATCCTTTCCTGGTATGATAACGAATGGGGCTTCTCGAACAGGATGGTGGAGTTGTTCTTATATCTGTTCGGGAAGAAGTAAAAGTTATTTTCTCCCCCTCCCCTTCCGCCAGGGGAGGGGATAATCTTTTGTGACACTTCATTAGATTTCCTCCCCATTGAGAGGCTGTGTCGCAAAGGGGAAAACAAAGAAAAATGTCATGCTGAACTTGTTTCAGCATCTAATAGATTCCAATACTTACAAGACCCTGGCACGAAGTGATGAACGAATGTGAATCAATAAATTCAGGGTGACAAAACAATAATTACGACACAGTCTCTGACGGGGGAGGGTGAGATTGGAGTGACCCATGACCATTCGAAGAGTAGATCAAATTGAGGTAAAAGGGAAACGGGTTTTCATCCGGGTCGATTTTAATGTTCCCCTCAACGAAAAAAATGAGATCACCGATGAAACACGGATCGTTCTCTCTCTGCCCTCGGTCCGTTTTGTGAGCGAGGCAGGCGGGAAGGTCGTTCTTGCCTCCCACCTGGGAAGGCCGAAAGGGAAGAGAGAGCCAAAGTTCAGTTTAGCCCCGGTTGCGGAAAGGTTATCCGGATTGCTCGGGGGGAGCGTCTCTCTGGCTCCTGATTGTGTCGGAGAAGAGGTCAGGAGGCAGATCGATGGGATGAAAGAGGGAGAGGTCCTCCTCCTCGAAAACCTTCGGTTTCATCCGGAGGAAGAGAAGAATGAAGAATCTTTTTCGAGGGACCTGGCCTTCCTCTGCGAGGTTTATGTCAATGATGCTTTTGGCGCTGCCCACCGGGCCCATGCGTCCACCGTGGGAATGACACGATACATACAGACCGTTGCGGCTGGTTTCTTAATGATGAAAGAGGTCGAAAGTTTAGAGAAGGCGTTAGTCCATCCACAGAAACCTTATGTCGCCATCCTGGGCGGCGCAAAGGTCTCCGATAAGATCGGGGTGATACAGAACCTTTTGGATAAGGTGACAACCCTTCTCGTGGGAGGGGGAATGGCCTACACCTTCCTGAAGGCAAAAGGGTTCGGGGTCGGAAAATCACTGGTCGAGGGAGATCAGATCGGTCTCTCGCTTCATCTTCTCGAAAGAGCAAAAGGGAAAATAAAATTTATCCTTCCCTACGATCATGTTGCCGCAGAAAGGATGGATGTCCAGGCGAGGAGAGAGATTGTAAGCAACGAAAATATTCCCGGCGATTGGGTCTGCCTTGATATTGGGCCTGAGACCATCAGGGTATTTTCTGACGAGATCAAAACCGCCAGAACGATTTTCTGGAACGGGCCGATGGGCGTTTTTGAGATGGAGCCTTTCAGTCAGGGGACATTTGCCATAGCCAGGAACATTGCCGGATCTTCCGCCTTTAGCATCGTCGGAGGGGGGGATTCTGTAGCGGCGGTGAATCAGGCGGGAGTCGCAGAGAAGATCGGCCACATCTCCACAGGCGGAGGGGCATCCCTCGAATTTATTGAAGGGAAGAAATTGCCGGGGATCGAGGCCCTGAGAAGAAATAGTGGGGAGATCGGGTGATCGGGAGAATCTCAAGGCTAAAGAGGTGGGAATAATGAAAAGATTACCCTTCATCGCAGGCAACTGGAAGATGAATAAGACGGTCGAGGAGTCCCTCGATCTGGTCAGGGGATTGAAAGTCTCTCTTCAAGGGATCGAGGATGTTGAGGTGGCCATTGCTCCTCCCTTTACAGCCCTTTACGCTGTCTCTCAAGAGCTGAAAGGATCATCCATTCATTTAGCCGGCCAGAATCTTTTCTGGGAGGAGAAGGGCGCCTTCACAGGTGAAATCTCTCCTGTGATGCTTAAGGAGATCCATTGCCGGTATGCGATCATCGGCCATTCCGAAAGAAGACAATATTTCGGAGAGACTGACGAGACGGTGAACCGCAGGATAAAGGCGGCCTTGAAACAGGGATTGAAGGTGATCTTCTGTGTTGGAGAAACATTAGAAGAAAGGGAGAAGGGAATCAACTTTTTAGTGGCGGAGCGGCAAATAGAAGGAGGGCTGAAAGATATTGGAGAGACGGCGATGCAGAGCCTGGTCGTCGCCTATGAACCGGTCTGGGCGATCGGAACAGGGAAGACAGCCACTCCACGGCAGGCGGAAGAGGCGCATCAGTTCATCCGTCAAAAGATAAGGTTTCTCTATTCCCCGAAGATTGCGGAGAATCTCAGGATTCAGTACGGGGGGAGCGTTACTCCGGAGAATATCAAAAGCCTGATGGCCGAAGAGGATATTGACGGAGCCCTTGTGGGAGGGACAAGCCTGAATGCAGAGTCCTTCTCAAGGATTGTCAGATTTAAAGAAATGTGATATAAATAAAACCTGAAATCCGAAGCACGAAATCCCTGCCTTCGCCGGAGCGGCTTCGCGCAGGCAGGCGAATTTCGAAACAAATTTAAGATCATAAAATTAGACTCTCAAAACTTGTTTTAGATTTTTGTCATTTGAAAATTCGAATTTGTTTAGGATTGGCCCTAAAAGGACGCTTCGCCCGATATTCGAGTTTCGGATTTATTTAGGGTATGAAAAGGGGATTGAATTTATGGCAGTGATCACGATTATTCATGTTCTGGTCTGTTTTGCCCTCATCCTGATCGTTCTTCTTCAGGCAGGGAAGGGTGCAGAGATGGGGGCGGCCTTTGGCGGGTCGAGCCAGACGCTTTTCGGAAGCGCAGGGGCAATGGGATTTCTCAGCAAACTGACGACGGCGGCGGCGGTGGTCTTCATGATCACCTCACTCCTGCTGACCTATGCCTCAACCAGGCGGGCTTCAACCGTCATCAGAGAGAGGCCGGCTCAGACGGCTCCGGCAGAACCCCAGAAGGCTCCAGCTCAACCTCAAATCCCTGTGCCTGAACCTAAGAAGTAGTAGCGCCCTCATTTACTGGGGGCGAAGGAGGTTCGTTGGCAATAAATGCCAACGCTACGACTACGACATGATATGAGGATGCCGAAGTGGTGGAATTGGTAGACACGCCATCTTGAGGGGGTGGTGGGCAACACCCGTGGGGGTTCAAATCCCCCCTTCGGCACCATCAGCGATAGCGAAGAGGAGAGGCGAAGAAGCCCCTCCTCTTTTTTAATAACCAAATTTCAAGCACCAATCATCAAATAATAACCCCAAAACCAATGACCCAATGGCTGCTCTTGTCTTATTCCTTTTAATATTCCCATCTGGTCATTGGAATTTGGTGATTGGTTATTTTTTGAAGTTTGGTAACACTTTAGCTCTTTGAAAAGAGACCTTTGGTGTATCACCCAAGTTGTCATTCCCGTGAAAACGGGAATCCAGAAATGGGGGGAATAAGACTGGATTCCTGCTTGCGCAGGAATGACAAACCCGTTAAATGCCCTGTTTACTGTAGTTTTTCAAAAAGCTAAATTGATACGAAGTTTAGGATTTGGTTATTGGAATTTTGTGGATATGAAAGAAAACTCCCTCGAGATAATCACTGCCCTTCAGGCCATACGCCTGGCATCCCGGCTCTGTCAGAAGGTGGGGAGAGAACTTGCCGAAGGGGCATCCATTCAAAAAATAGATCGGACCCCCGTGACCATTGCCGATTACGGGTCTCAGGCGATCATCTGTAAATTGATCAAAGACACCTTTCCGGATGATATTGTGGCGGCCGAAGAGGATTCGGCTGAGCTGAAGAAACCCAATCACTTGAACATTCTCAGACAGGTTACAGGCTATGTTCATGATCTCTTTCCTGGCGCCTCATCTGATGAGGTCTGCTCCTGGATCGACCTCAGTTCTCATTCGATTAAAAATCGCTTCTGGACATTGGACCCTATTGATGGGACCAAGGGCTTTCTCAGAGGAGATCAGTATGCCATTGCTCTGGCCCTGATTGAGAATGGGTTGATTCAACTCGGACTGATAGCCTGTCCCAATCTTTATGCGGACAAAGACCGGCCTGGTGAAAAAAGAGGGTGCCTCTTCCTTGCCTTGAGAGGAAAGGGTTCTTTCCAGATGGAGTTGGATGGAGAAGGGAGGCAGACCCTTTCCGTCTCAAATGTGAGCGATCCGGTTAAAGCCTCTTTTACAGAGAGCGTTGAACCGGACCATGCCGACCATCTGATTCACCAGAGAATTGCGAAAAAACTGAAGATGATTCGACCTCCACTTAAGATGGACAGCCAGGCTAAATACGGAGTAGTGGCTCGAGGGGAGGCAACTTTCTACCTGAGGGTTCCGTCGTCCTCAGAGCCAGGTTATAAAGAGAATATCTGGGATCATGCTCCCGGGGCGATCATCGCAGAGGAAGCGGGAGGGAAAGTGACTGACCTCTACGGCCAACCTCTGGACTTCTCCTGCGGCATCAAGCTCGAAAGAAATCACGGCATCTTGGTGAGCAATGGAATTTTGCATGAGGTGATTCTAAAAGCCCTGGAGATGTGATAAGATAAAAAATAGAAATTCCAATAACCAAATTCCCTGCCTACCGGCGGGCAGGTGGTCCCGACCGAGGGCGGGGCAGGCAGGCAAACACCAGATAAGCTCCAATAATCAATAACCCGAATAGGTTTGAAACAGTTGGTGATTGAGGATTGGTTATTATTGGGTTATTGACATTTGGTGATTGGTGATTTAAACAAGGAGGTTTCAATGGAAAGAGCTTTTAAAGAGGTGATCGAATCTGAGGTCACAAAGGACTCTGTGCTGATTTCCGTGGGTCTTCCGGGAAGCTGGAAAAGCCCTGTGACCGAAGAGATCGCAAGGATGAAGGGGTTTCAGATCCTCCGCTCCGATATGATCCGTCTGGAGGTCCTGAAAGGGCAGGATATCTTTGATAATAAAGTGGCCTCCAGCCCTGAGAACAGGAAAAAGGTTTATGAGGAGATGTTCCGTCTGGCAAAGGATGCGCTGGAGAAAAGTGAGGGGGGATTGATCCTGGATGCGACCTTCGTTTCTCAGGAGCTGAGGGCTCGGGCTGCGGAGATTGCGGAGAAGGCCCATCGGCCTTTTGTGATCGCAGAGTGCGCCTGCACGGAGGAGAAGTCGATTGAGAGGATTCTAAAACGGACGAAAGAGAATTACGAATCAAATGCCCTGACCCGGGAGGCCTATCTGAATAATAAAGCCATTTTCCAACCCATTGACATTGACGATTTGAAAAGGAAAGTTCAAGGTTTATCCATCATTCACCTCACCATCGATACGGAATATAACACTGCCCCGGATTGGAAGATCAGAAAGATCGAAAAGAGGAATTAGTCTTATAGTCATATAGTCGAGTCGTCTTGCAGTTGCTAATCATTGGTTACCCGACTATGAGACTATGAGACCACAAGACTAAATGACATGAACAAAGAACTTCATATCTCCTCTCTCAAAAAAACGCTCCTTAACCCCGCCATCTATCCCGATCACCCCGGAGAAATACAGTTGGCCGAGACCCATATCTCCCTCGTCTTTCTCACTGGGAACTATGCCTATAAAGTGAAAAAGCCGGTCAATTTCGGTTTTCTTGATTTCACCTCCATCGAGAAGAGGAAGTATTACTGCGAGCAGGAGGTGACTTTAAATCTCCGACTTGCTCCGACTCTTTATCTTGGGGTGATCAGGATTACGGAAGAGGACAACAGGATCGCACTGGATGGCAGGGGAAGGGCGATCGAATATGCGGTCAAGATGAGGCAGATACCTGAAGCGTTTCTGATGAATCGATTGCTTGAGAAAAAGGAAGTTACCTCCGGGATGATTGAAGCCATCTCAGAAAAATTGGTCCGGTTTTATTTTACGGCAGAAACAAACAACCGGATCAAAAGCTTTGCAAAACCGGAACGGGTCAAACAGGATACGGATGAGAACTTCGATCAGACAGGGAAATATATTGATGTGACGATCTCCGGGGATGTTTATCAGGAAGTGAAGGAAAAGACGGATCAATTTTATAGGACCAAAGAGAAGGTCTTTTATCAAAGGATTAAAGAGGACCGCATCCGGGACTGTCACGGCGATTTGCGGCTGGAACATATCTTCTGGGGGGAGGAAATCTCCATCTTCGACTGCATCGAATTCAATGAAAGGTTCCGGTATACGGATGTGGCGGCGGACATCGCCTTTTTAGCCATGGACCTCGATTACCACAGCAGGGAGGATTTAAGCGAACATCTGATTCAGGCGTATATCGGGGAATCAGGAGATTATGAGTTGATGGAACTCCTGGATTTCTACAAATGCTACCGGGCCTATGTCCGGGGAAAAGTGGAAAGCTTCCGACTGGATGACCCGAATATCCCTGAAGAAGAAAAAAAAGAGGCCCTGAAAAGGGCCCGGCGGTATTTTGACCTCGCCTATCGCTACTCCAAGGAGTTTTGATATTCTTCCTAAAGCAGGAGCACGCAGCTATTTGTAGAAATATAATCCGGTTCAGAAAAAGAGTTGAAAGGAGATCATGGATGGCCGAGAATCAATTGAACCCGAAATACAAAGAGGCTGTGGCGAAGGTCGTGAACCAGAGCCCTTATTTTTCCCTTCTTTCCATGGAGATCAAAGACCTGAAATGGGGGGTCTCCCTACTGGAAGTGCAACTTGAAGAGAAACATCTCCAGCCCTTTGGAAATGTTCATGGAGGGGTCATGGCCTCTGTGGTAGATGCAGCCACCTTCTGGGCTACCTTCCCCCAAGTCGAGAATGGCATGGGGCTGACTACAGTTGAAATCAAAGTGAATTATTTAGCCCCTGTTCAGAAGGGCAAACTCATAGCCGGGGGCCGATGTATTAAGATGGGGAAAACCCTTGCGCTGGGAGAAGCCTTCGTCAGGGATGAAGGAGAAAGGTTGATTGCACATGGAACCTCCACGATGATGGTACTGCCCGGCCTCACCGTACAGGGGTATGAAGAACTGCCTCCCGTGAGGTTGTAGGATTTTTTTCCCTGCTCAGTCCCTCCCCCTCGACGGGGGAGGGTGAGGGTGGGGGTGGACAGTTTTCTGAGGAATCTCAAAAAAGAAAGGATGGAAGACATGGATATCGAGACTTTGGAAAAGTTGATTAAGAGCAGGCGTTCGATTCGGAAATGGAAACAGGATGAAGTCCCGGATGAGTTGTTAAAGAAGGCAATGGAATTAGCCACCTGGGCCCCCAATGGAGGTAATTTCCAGGGGTGGCATTTCATTGTTGTAAAAAAGAGAGAGGTTATTGAGAAGATGGCAGATACTCTTCAATCCGTATCGGACAAAATTGCTTCCTGGCCGGAAGCGTCATCCTGGGAGGAGGATATCCATCGGTACCGGGGGAATGTTTCTTTTTTTAGAAATGCTCCCGCCTGTATCGCCGTCTTTACCGCTGGATATCAAAGCGTGATGGATAAGGTATTGATGGCTCGTGAGTCCTTTGACCCTGAAGCGACCCGAATCATGGGATTCCGTAGGTCAGCGCCAACAGCTATCCAGAGTGCAGCGGCCGCCGTGACGACCATGCTCCTTGTGTTTCATCATATGGGTTTAGGCGCAGTTTGGCTCGGAGCACCGCTCATGGCGAAGAAGGAGATTGAGACCCTAACGAAGGCGCCGGAGAATCTCTCTCTCGTTTGTCTTGTTGCAGTGGGATATGCTGACGAGTTACCCCAGAAAGACCGAAAGCCTGTCGACCAGGTGTTAGAGTTTATTCGTTAAGGAACTTCAAGCTCACCCCGTTGTTTTAATTGGAACAAGGCGAACGAAACATAGTTTCTAAAGCATTTTTAAAAATGTCTTTAGATCTACTGTCTCTTCGGGTGCGACCAAACCATTAGCACAAATTGGCTTCACAATTGGCATTTCGGCACTTGCTATTTAATCACCAAACCCATTCATCCGATGGAATTAAAAGGAACCCGCAAACACCTCATCAAATGGTTTCCATCGGTTATAGCCTCCAAGGCGGTTATTTTTTATTCTTCATATCGAACGCTTTTGAAAGCAAAGAATTTTGACAAGATATCCACGGTTTAGAATTCACAATTCATCATTGCCACCCTTGTCGAGTTCTTCCTGAAAATGAACGATTTTTCTTGTTATTTCGCAGAGAATAGTATATAAGGAGACTAAATTTAGTTGCAAAGAGTCCTTTTTAGGATGCGAGAGAGACCCGCAAAGAACTCCAAACAGCTTCTTTGCGGGTTTTTTTGTCAAGTCTCGAAGGGATTCTTACCATGATCTACCAAAAGCTGGGGGAAAATGGGAAAGGAGGTGCAGGATCTAAAAAGAGGTGCGGGATCTAAGGGGTTGATATTCCTATTAACTTTTA
>JAGXSW010000242.1 GCA_018333715.1 Syntrophaceae bacterium
CCCGGGATTCGTGGGATACACATCATGGCCATTGAGTGGGAGGAGAAGGTCAAGGAGATTGCCGAGGCCGCAGGCCTGTTGCCCAGACCACAATTAGCGTGAATGGTGAATCGTGATTGGTGAATCGCAAAAAACACGAATCACGAGTCACGGCTCACGAATCACCCAAAAAGGAGGGGAAAGATGGCGAAGAAAATTTTGATTGTTGATGACGATCCGGATTTGGTGGAAGCGGTCACAATGATTCTGGAGACGAAGAATTATGATGTCGCCGCTGCCTATGGGGGAATTGAAGGATTGCAGAAGGCAAAGTCCGAGAATCCGGATCTCATCGTCCTCGATGTGATGATGCCGGACAAGGATGGATATGCGGTCTGCAAGGACCTCAAGGCCGATCCTGCATTGAGTAAAATCCCTGTTCTCCTTCTGACGGCAGTCATCTCAAAGATTTCAACAACTCGCTACACCCAGCAGATGGGCATGGAAACCGAAGCAGACGATTACATCGATAAACCCGTGGAACCCGAAGTCCTGGTAAAACGGATCGAAGCCCTGCTGGCCAAATAATGGGGCACAAAGCGCAAGATTGGTAGTAGTAGCGTCGGCATTTATTGCCGACGGATCTTGTTCGCCCTCAGTGAATGAGGGCGCTACAAATGGGGTTCCAATGCCGGACCAGGTCAATATTCTTGTCATCGATGATGAGCAGATCATGAGAGATGGCTCTTCCCGCATCCTTTCCAAGGATGGCTGGGGAGTCATCACTGCCGAGAACGGGCAACTTGGATTGGATGTGATTAAGAGTAGATCTGAGGACATCGATGTCATCCTCCTGGACCTGATGATGCCGGGGATGAGCGGGATGGAAGTTCTCGACCACATCCGCCCGATCAACCCAAACCTCCTCGTCATCGTCATCACCGGTTATGCCACGGTCGAATCGGCTGTCGAGGCCATGAAGAAAGGAGCCTACGACTTTATCCCCAAACCCTTCACCCCTGACCAGCTGCGCATCGTCGTCAGAAGGGCTCTCGAAAAAAGGGGCCTTCAAAAGGAAGCGGAATTTCTCCGCAGGGAGCGGGAGAAATCTCTCCGTGATATTGCGACGGAAAAGTCAAAGGTCAAAACGATCATCAACTGCATGGGAGATGGGGTCCTGGTCTGTGACCGGGACGGATGTATTGTTCTCACCAATCCGGCTGCCGGCCGGATGCTCAAGGTTTCGGAGGCCTCCCTTCTCGGAAACTTCCTCTCCCAGTGCAATCTGGATTCAGAACTGTCTAAAACGATCGACGAGAGTCTAAAGGCAAAGGACCTCAGCTATTTCTCCGTTTCACAAGAGTTCAGCATCGGTCAACCCGAAGAAATTTCCCTGCGCGCCCACACTGCCCCGGTCCGGGGCGACCTCGGCGAAACCATGGGTTCGGTCACCGTGCTTCAGGACATCAGCCATCTGAAGGAACTTGATAAGATGAAGTCGGAATTTATCGCCATGGTCGCTCATGAACTTCGGGCGCCCATCGCCGCGGTGGAACAGCAATTGACGGTCATTCTCAGCCGCATGGCCGGAGACGTCTCAGAAAAACAGGAAAAACTCCTTGCCCGCGCCAAGGAGAGGACGAAAGGACTCCTCGGCCTGATTAAAGATCTGCTTGACGTTTCCAAAATTGAGGCGGGGAGGATGGTGCAGTACAAGGAACCCCTCACACTCCAGGAGATCATTCAGAAGGTGGTGGACCTGATGAGGGTTGAGGCTGAAAACAAGAAGATCGATCTTCAATTCCCAGCCCCTTCTCAAAATCCGCTCATCCATGCCGACCGGACCAGCATGGAGGGGGTTTTTACCAATCTCATCTCCAATTCAATCAAATATACTCCGGAGGGAGGAAAGGTCTGGGTGACTCTGGGTGAAGAGGGAGGGTTTGCCAAGGCCTCGGTTTCGGACACCGGCATCGGTATCAAAAAAGATGATCTCTCAAGAATCTTTGATAAATTTTACCGTGTAAGGACCGTAGAGACCCGTCAGATTGTCGGGACGGGCCTGGGCCTTTCCATCGTAAAGAGCATCGTGGATGCTCATCTGGGATCCATCTCCGTTGAGAGCGAAGAAGGGGGAGGAACGACCCTCACCGTCCGCCTCCCAAAAGGATCGAATCCCGCGACTTGTTGAGTTGAAAGGAGAAGCCATGAGTGTCGTTTTTTCAAAGGAAACTCTTAAACTCGCCCGCAAGATTCAAGGCCTGACGGGTGAGAATGTCATGCTTTGCTATCAATGTAAAAAATGTACACTGGGCTGTCCCTCCGCTTATACCATGGAGATGAAACCTCATGAATTGATGCGGGCGATTCAACTGGGTCTGGAAGAGGAGATCTTCTGGTCAGGGACTCTATGGATCTGTCTCTCCTGTGAGACCTGTAATACCCGCTGCCCGCAAGATATCAACATCCTCCGGGTCATCGATGGTTTTAGAGAGATGTCTAAGGATATGGATTACTACAATCCGCAGCCGTTCGTGCCGGCGCTCCACCGAATCTTTATGGCGCTGGTTGAACGATTCGGCAAGATTTACGAGCTTGGCCTTGCCCTGGCCATCAATATGAGAATGCTCACCCCTTTCAAAGATATTGATATGGCTTATCCCATGCTCAGCCGAGGAAAACTGAAACTTCTTCCCCATAAGAGCCGCGGGGCAAAAGAACTTCAGCAGGTGATGGCCAGGATTAGAAAGATTGAACACTCAACCCCCTCCCCCTTGACGGGGGAGAGTGTGGGTGGTGAGTAATTATTCTACCCTCTCCTTTTCACCCCCTCCAAAGGAGGAGGGATTACCCCTCTTTGGCAAAGAGGGGGGAGGGGAGATTTTCCAATGCTTTTGTCTGTTCAATTTTGAAACTGTTAATAAATTAGAAGGAGTTTTATCATGCGTTATGCTTATTTTCCAGGATGTTCTCTCAGTTCCTCAGGGATTGAGTTCAATCTCTCTTTCAAATATGTCGCCCGGGCGCTCGGAATCGATCTCATCGAGGTCAGGGACTGGGTCTGCTGCGGGGCCTCCTCTGCCCATGCCACTTCCCACCTTCTCTCCATCGCCCTGCCTGTTTTTAATCTCGCCCATGCTGAAAAGGATGGCTTTGACAGATTGATTGCGCCCTGTCTGGCCTGCATGTCCCGGTTCAAGGCCGCCAATGTGGAGCTGGAGCATGATCCTGAATTGAGGGAAAAGATTGATGAGGTCTTCGATTACAAATATCAGGGAAAGGTGAAGGTCTTCCACCCTCTCGAGGTCTTTCTTGAAATCGGCATTGAGAAGATTCGCGAAAAGATGCGGAAGAAACTGAAAGGTTTGAAAGTGGTTTGCTACTACGGCTGTGTTTTCACCCGTCCCCCGAAGGTGGCTCAGTTTGACAATGTGGAAAATCCCCAGAGCATGGATGCCATCATCAACGCTCTGGGTGCGGAAGCGCTCGACTGGTCCTACAAGACAGAATGCTGCGGCGTTTCGATGACACTGACCCGATCGGATATCGTTTTAAAACTTTCGAACGACCTCTTGCGCGAGGCAAAAGAGGCCGGAGCCGATGCCATTGTCGTATGCTGTCCCCTCTGCCAGGCCAATCTGGATGGCCGTCAAACACAGATTGAGGAAATTTATAAAACCCATTATGGAATTCCAATCCTCTACATCACCCAGTTGATGGGCCTCGCCTTCGGCGCCTATCCCAAAGAGGTGGGCATCCAGAAACTGATCACCAGCCCCCAGGACACCCTTGGCTCCATCGGTTTGATGTAGCAAAGCCAAAATTGATATATTTTATCCATTCCTCAAAGAAGGGAGACAAAATGGAAAGAGTTCCTGATTTGCTGGAGGGGATTGGGAGGGGACGATTGGATCGAATTGTGATGGGAAAATTAAGGATGGATATCGATCTTTTAGAAGGGATCGAAGAACTGGTTAAAAAAGAAAGAATCCGAACCGGAGTGATCCTCTCGGGCATCGGGGCTTTGAAAAAAGCCACCTTCAGGAATTTAAAGGTATTGCCCCCTGATTTAAAAGTGGAGAAACACCACCGTCTCTACCTGGAGCTGGAGCAGCCCTTGGAGATCGTCTCCCTGACCGGCTGGATTGCAACGCGAGAGGATGGAGAGCCGGAGATCCATGCCCATTTCTCTGCCTCCACAGTGATCAACGATCAGGTGGTCACTCTTGGAGGCCACCTTACCAATGGGGTTATCACCTCCGTAAAAGTGGTAATCGTAATCGGCGTGATTGAGGATACGAATATAAGGGCAGGCATTGATCCCCGACTCAACCAGTTTGACGTGAAATTTTAAAGATTGGGCGAATTACACAAATGATACCGAATTCCACGAATAAAACCTATTCGTGTTATTCGCCGTATAGGCATGACGGTTGTTCTGACTCATTCGTGCCATTCGTGAGGTTATTTTTTAGGAGCTTCCGGAATAATGCGCTGGTAGCCTGCGGGGGGAAGAAAGACCTCGCTTCCCAGATCTTTCTTCTCTATTTTTCTGACCTCCAACACACTGATGGGAGATAAACCGTAGGTAAGCGTATAGTCCTTAATCAGGATTGGGATTCCGTAGGGTTTCAGTTTCTCGTAGATCTCGCGGCCTTCTTTCATCTCGACCTTGAAATCCTTTGAAAACCCCTTTGCCACCCTCTCCATCACTTTTTCCACTTCTCGAAAATCCACATCACGGGTCATCCAGTTCTCCTCAATCAACTCTCCATCAGCCCGAATTTCGACCTTCTCCGTTTGATATCCATTAATCAACGCCTTTTCTCCGGTTCCTTTTACAGAGACCCGTCTCTGTTTCGGTTTGATTTCCGGCATCGATTTTTTAAGCCTCTCTGCCACTTCCTTCTCCCACCTTGAGAATTTGATCTCGACATAACTCCGGGATGTGTGATCGATCATCACCATCCGGTCTCCTTTGAAGTCGATGATGGTTGAAACCCCTCCCGCTGGATGGTCTGTTCGAAATTGCTCTTCCGAATAGAAACGGATGATCCTCCCCATCCTGCCCTCCATATCCCTGTGAAGCTCTTCAATGACCATCCCGGCCCAACACTCTTGAATCAAAAATATCAATGATAGAAGCCCGATCCATCCGCCAAAAAACAGAGCCTTCTTTTTCATCATTGCCTCCTCATTTTGTTCAGGATACGCTAAAAAGGGCAGCCCATACAATGCCTGCGATCTTGATCAGATCAACCACAGCTAAACCAAACTGGCTTCCTAACCTTAACCCTCACCAGTAGCTTTTCCAAATCATTCCCCCCCCGCATGCATAGGGCGAGACTATGCAACTATTGCCTGGAATACCTCTCTTCCTAATATAAAACCCCTCAATTTTCAATGAAAAAAGCCGATATTAAAGAATGAGACTATTGACGCACGATCGAATAACTTCCATAATGGTGTTCAGGAGGAAATATGCCGGATAATCATCAGTATGTCGTCGATAAGATATCGGCTCAGGAATCGTGGAGGATGTTCCATATCATGGCGGAGTTTGT
>JAGXSW010000243.1 GCA_018333715.1 Syntrophaceae bacterium
AGAGAGTTTGTTTGATTCGTTGTTCGTATGGTATGATGGAATCCGGAGGAGGGAGTATGCCGGACTATTCGATTCTTGATCAACCCCCCATATTGATGTTTATCTTCTATCCGAGAAAAGATTTCACCCCCTGCCCTGCCAATGCTTTCGATCTCTTGATACCTGTGGGCCATTCTGTTTCGATTTCGTGCCGTTTTTACATCGGCAACCCGCAGTGGCCATCGATTCTCTTCTTCCATGGAAACGGAGAAGTGGTGAGTGATTACGACGAGACAGCCCCCCTCTTTCACCAGAAAAAGGCGAACCTGATCGTTGCCGATTACCGGGGATATGGGGCAAGCAGTGGCATCCCAACCTTAACGGACCTCATACTGGATGCTCATAAGATTTTTAAGGCCGTAAGAGAAGAGCTTTTAAAGAGGAATGACAATAAAGACCTGTGGGTCATGGGAAGATCACTGGGAAGTATCTCCGCAATCGAGCTTGCCTCTCGATACCAGGACGTTCTTCGGGGCCTCATCATTGAGAGTGGTTTTTCCAGCGTGGTCAGGATCATCCGGCATTTCGGGATACCGGTCCATGGCACACCGCTGGAGGGGATCGACCGGGAATGCGTTCAGATGATCGAGAAGATTCATCTCCCTGTGCTCATCATCCACGGCAAAAACGAGACGCTTGTCCCCCTCAAAGAAGCCGAAGACCTGTATGGCCATCTGGGAACAGAGAGGAAAGAGCTTCTCATCATTCCAGCGGCAACACACAATGACATCCTGTATGTTGGGTTTAAAAAATATTTTGAAGCCATCGGCCGGTTTGTAGAGGGTGCGGCAGGTGGCAGTTAGTTTTGATAGAAGTGGCATTAAAAATAAAAAGGAGGGAGGTATAAACGATGAAGGTTTTAATTGTTTACTATTCCATGTATGGTCATGTGCACCGTCTCGCAGAGGCTATGGCTGAAGGGGCCAGGGAAGTAACAGGAGCGGAAGTTGAATTGCGCCGTGTGCCGGAGACGCTATCAGAGGAGGTGCTTAAGAAAATGGGGGCGTTCGAAGCCCAGAAAGCGTTTGCTCACATTCCGGTTTGTAAAGTGGATGAACTTGCTTCTGCCGACGCCATTATTTTCGGAACACCGACAAGATTCGGCAATATGTGCGGACAGATGCGGCAGTTCCTTGATGCCACAGGACAACTCTGGGCAAAAGGCGCTTTAGTTGGGAAGGTAGGAAGTGTATTCACGAGCTCTGCCACACAACATGGCGGGCAGGAATCCACCCTTCTCAGTTTCCACATCACGCTTCTCCATCAGGGGATGATCGTCGTCGGTTTGCCGTATGCCTTTCAGGGCCAGATGCGTATTGATGAAATCACGGGCGGGTCTCCCTATGGCGCATCAACCATTGCAGGCGGTCAAGGAGAGCGAATGCCGAGCGAAAATGAGTTGGCCGCAGCAAGGTTTCAGGGAAAACATGTCGCAACGATAGCTTTTAAATTAACGAAATAGCAAAGGGTTTAATACTTTAGTGCTTTGAAAAAACTGATCTAATCCCCCTTTGTCATAACCCCCCCAGCCCCCCTTATTTTAAGGGGGGCTGGGGGGGTTACTCCTCCCTTTGGCCTTTTTATCCCCGCAGGTGGCGGGGCAAAGGGAGGTTGGGAGGGATTTTACAAGACGATTTCAAACAGCTAAATTGATACGAAAGGGTTTATTTCAGTCTTGACTCTGCGGTTTTCCAGTGGATGTTTTTGAAGAAGGCTTCGATGTAATCGGCTCGTTTCAACCCGTAATCGATCATAAAGGCATGCTCAAAGACATCCAGTATCAGAATGGGTATGCAACCGGCAGGGTGGCCGACTTCGTGTTCATTGACCCAGAAGTTGATGAGCCTTCCGGTGAGTGAATCCTGGTATAGGATGGCCCAGCCAATTCCCCGCATCATCCCTGTGGCCTTAAAATCCTTTTCCCAGGTTTCGAAACTTCCAAAATCTTCAAACATTTTTTTAAAAAGCTTCCCTGTCCTATCCAATCCTCCCTTCCCGCCCAGATTTTCGAAGTAATATTCATGAAGCCTCATGCCGTTGAATTCCCATCCCAATCTCCTCTTCAATTCAGTGTATTCCGGGGAACTCATCTTCCCATCCCCGAGCATTCGACCGAGCGTGTCCATCAATTTATTGGTGTTGTTGACATAGCCCTGGTAGAGAGTGAAGTGGTTTTTCAGAAGTGCTTCACTGAATCCTTCCACCCCTAAAAGCCGGTTGTAATCTTTGGCCGCATAAGCCATTTTATCCTCCATTCTTGTCTGCGCGCGAGAGAAGTTGGGTTTTCCTGACAAAAAAGCAATTCCTCCAAGACTCGATAAAATCAAGAATTGGCGCCGATTAAGACTCAATGCTTTTAAGTTTCTTATTATCATAATCGAATATTGGGACGGGTATTTGCTCAGAAAATAGCTTCTTTAAATCCCTCCCCTGCCTTCGCCGAAGCGGCTTCGCGCAGGCAGGCCGCCTCCCTTTGCTAAAGGGAGGTGTAATTATCCCCCTTTGAAAAAGGGGGACTGAGGGGGATTTTTATTTTCCGAGGGTGACGTTCCGTCATGAAGGATTGCTCATTTTTGTGATGTCGCCTTAACCTAAGGCCCAGATCAACCCCACAACAGCGCCCAGCGGGACGCTAACATAGGGGTTGCAGGTGAAGGCTCAGGAGCTTCCAATGCCCCGCGTGAGGTAACTCAGCAGAAAACCCGCTACGCCGCCGATAATCAAACCCAAAAAAATTCTTAAAATCATCATCCCCTCCCTTTTTAAGGGTAGCATTGAAGTCGAGTTAAATCAAGGAGAGTTTAAAATGAAGATAGGGAGTTGGGGTGATGGGGTGAAGTTTCTCCCTATCCCCCTATCTCCCGATCTCCCTATTTAGTTTTTTTAGAAAAGGCGTAGAAAATGACGCTGGCGGTCATACCGAGAAAACAGATGACAAAGGCAAGATGATAAGCTTCTGCCGGGTAAGATGCTCCCGTCCTGGGGAAAGATTCGATCACCTTTCCAAGAAAGGGCATGAAAACCCCTGCTCCGGCCATGGTGAAGAAATTGATGTAGGTCATGACCGTCCCCGAGATCGCAACAGGAAAGAGATCTTTGGCATGAGCATAGATCAACATTCCAAAACCATGGAAGAAACCGATAAACAGGAAGATCAGACCGAAAAGGGCTGGATGTTCTATCCTCCATATTCCGGTAAGCGGAATGAGGCTCACGCAATAAAAGCTCAATCCTATCAAAGCAATGCCCTTTCGGGAATGAAAGTGGCGATCGGAGAGACGACCTCCAACGGGGCTTCCTAAAATGACACCAATGGCAAGCAGGATCAGGAGGTTCCCTGCCTGAACAGGAGAAAATCCTTTGATATAGATCAGATAAGGCCCTAACCATAAACCCTGAAGGCTGACGAAGACGCCATACCTGAAAAAAGCCACTGCTCCGAACTGCCAGAAGGCAAGCGATCCAGTGATGAGTCGAATCGACTGTAAAATTCCCATCCCCGGTTTATCGGGAGAAGAGGCTGCTAACTTCCCGACCTCTATTTTTTCTCCCCTTAGGATCCAGAAGACCAAGAAGCTGAGGAGGATCGTAACCGTTCCTGTCATTAAAAAGGTCATCCTCCATCCTATCGTGGAGGTAAGAAAGGCGAGTGGAGAGGCCGCAAAGATATTCCCTATGGTTCCAACAGCGGAGATCATTCCCACAAGGGTGGCAAATTGTTCCGGGGGGTATCGGAGGGTAAAGGTTTTAAAAGCGCCCATCAGCATCGGAGCCATTCCAGCTCCGATCATCACTCTTCCGATGAGGACGGAATGAAAAGAGTTCCCGAAGGCGAACAAAAAGGCGCCGATGGCTCCAATGAGACAGGAGACAGACATGATCATTCGAGGACCCATTCGGTCGAGCATCGGGCCCATTGGGATCTGAAGCAGGGTGAAGGCGTAGAAGAACGCGCCTCCGAGAACACCGAGCATTTCTGCATTCAGCCCGAGATCCCGAATGAGATTGGGAGCGATCACCGCATTGGAGACGCGGTAAAACTGGGAGAGAACAAAAAGGGCCGAGAGAACGGAAAAGGTGAGGATGAGTCTCCGAGATTTGGATATCTCTTTCATAAATTTGTCGAGATCCGTTCCAGATAAAAAAAAGCGATCAACCTTTACAATACGTGTTCAACCTAGTATATTATTTAGACTTGAAATAAATCAAGGCCATTGGGAGAGCGAGGGATCGTCATATGAAGAGGGTCAAAAACTACATCAACGGAGAATGGGTCGATTCTGAAACGAAGGAATATGGGGAGGTGTGGTGTCCTGCAACCGGCGAGAAGATTGGGGAAGCGCCTTTTTCTACGGCAAACGATGTGGACAGGGCAGCGAGGGCGGCAAAAGAGGCCTATTGGGAATGGAGGTGCACTCCACCTCTGACGCGAGCCAGATACTTCTTCAAACTTAAAAACCTCTTTGAAGAGTCCTTTGAGGACATTGCAAGGATTCTCGTGACTGAAGAAGGCAAGACCCTGGATGAATCCCGTGGTGAGGTTCGCCGGATGATTGAAAATGTGGAGCACGCCACAGGCGTGACCACCCTGATGACGGGTTATAATCTCGAAGATATTGCTCATGGGATCGACTGCACGGCGGAGCCACAACCCATCGGTGTCTTTGGGGTGATCGCTCCTTTCAACTTTCCGGCCATGGTGCCCTGGTGGTTTTTGCCCTATGCCGTGGTCAGCGGGAATACCTACATTGTGAAGCCTTCGGAGCAGGTGCCGATGACACAGACCCGTATTTTCGAGGCGATTGATGCATGCGGGTTTCCGGAAGGCGTGATCAATATGGTTCATGGGGCAAGAGACGCCGTCAACGGAATGCTTTATCACCCGGATATCAAGGGGATCTCTTTTGTGGGCCAGAGCTCAACCGCTCGATACGTTTATAAAGCCTGCGGAGAGACGGGAAAGAGAGTCCAATCCCTCGGCGGGGCGAAGAACTTTGTTTTGGTCATGCCGGATGCCGAGCTGGACAAGTCCATGCCTTCTCTGATCACTTCCTTTTATGGCTGTGCGGGAGAGCGTTGTCTTTCCGGTTCCGTGCTGGTGGCAGTGGGGGATGTCTATAAGGAACTCAAAGAAAAGTTTGTTGCAGCGGCGAAATCGCTTAAGGTTGGGAACGGTCTTCAAGAAGGAATCCAGATGGGCCCGGTGGTTTCCAAGAAGCATAAAGAGAAGGTTTTAGGGTATATTGAGAAAGGCATTCAGGAAGGGGCAAAACTGATTCTAGATGGCCGGAACATCAAGATCGAAGGATATCCGAATGGATTTTTCATCGGCCCAACCATTTTCGATGAAGTTCACCCGGAAATGACCATTGCCAGAGAAGAGATCTTTGGACCGGTGGTCTCGCTGATTCATGTTAAGAATCTGGATGAGGGCCTCAAATTGATTGAGAACAGTGAGTACGGGAATGCGGCATGTCTTTACACGACGAGCGGAAAAACCGCTCGGGAATTCAAGTACCGTGCGGTTGCCAGTATGATGGGAATCAACCTTGGAGTTGCCGCGCCCATGTCCTTCTTTCCATTCGGGGGCGCCAAGGGTTCTTTCTTCGGCGATATCAAAGGGCACGGCAGAGAGGTCTTTCAGTTCTTCACCGACACAAAGGTAGTGATTCAGCGGTGGACATAAATTTGCCATGCAGTTGGAATACTGGAAAAATGGAGTGATGGGTTAGGGAGAAATTAAAGGTAGATCGATTACAGCATGGATGTGTCATAGTCAAGAGGAGATGGGAATGGCCCTGACGACATTTGGAGCAATCATGGGATTTGCCGTGGAAATGATCGGGCGATCAATGGATATTTATCGGACCGCAGTCGGGAAGGTAAAAGATCCTGTGCTCAAAGAGAACGTGCAAGTTTTGCTGGAGGAGGGAAAGAAAAATAGTTCGCTGATGGAGCAGACCCGTCGTGAGAATGTGACAGAGATGATCCTCGAACCCATCGCTGGACTTCAACAGGAAGATTATGAAATAGATTTGAAGATCTCAGGGGCTTCCGAAGATTCGGACCTGCTGAAGGCGGCTTTAGCTCTCGAGGAGAAGGAGCGGAGATTTTTTCACGACTCCTCGGAAAAGGTGCCCCTTCCCGAGGTATCAAGAATTTTTAGAAAGATCGCGCGGAAGAAAGAGAAATACATCGACCATCTCAAATCTCTCAGGCTTAACATGTAGCTGGTCCCCCTGATATCCCCCCTTTACCCCAATAGAAAGGAATAGAAATGATCGCAGGATTTCAAGAAAAATATCCGAAGATTGACCCGACGGCATTTATTGCTGACAATGCGATGGTCATTGGGGATGTAGAGATTGGGCCGGGAAGCAATATCTGGTTTTACAGCATCGTCCGGGGAGATATGAACTATATCCGGATCGGATCAAATGTGAACATTCAGGACTCTTGTGTCCTTCACATCGATAAGAAGTTCTATCCCCTCATCATTGAGGATGAAGTGGCCCTGGGACATCGGGTGGTGGCCCATGGGTGCAAGATCAGGAGGGGTTCGCTGATAGGAATAGGGGCGATCCTTTTAAATGGAGCTGAAATCGGAGAGGAATCAATTGTCGGCGCAGGATCGGTGGTCACGCCCGGAACCATCATCCCGCCGAGGACACTGGCCTTAGGCGCTCCTGCCAAACCCATCCGCCCTCTGAACGAGAAGGACTTCGAGATGATCAAAGATACAATTCAGGATTACCAGGGGTTAAAAGAGATTTATAGAAAGTAATTGGGGACGGGTTCCTATTTTATAGACTTAATAGCCGGGAGTTGAAGGAGACAAAAGAGAGTGAAATAGATTTAACAGCTTGGGGAAGTCCTGATGTCCGGGATTATTCGGTTTCGATCAAGCTCAGCATTTTCCGGGGAGACACAATTTCCACATTTCCAATCTTGCCCGCCCTTTTTAAGTGTAAATCGCCGGACACAAGGTGTTCGGCATGAAGTGAAATGGCGCACGCGATGAATTTATTATCTTCCGGATCATCCACTATCCAATTCTGCTCCTTCGGGTTATCCACGAAAAGGATGTTTGGACCCTTCTCAAGGGCAGTGATCAGTCTCCCGAAGAAGGCCGCCTGATCAAATTCAAAGCGACCCAGGACATCGAAGTACTCTTTAAGGATCGGTCTGGAGACACATAGCATAAGTTTTCCGGAAAACCAATGGTCAACGACTTGCCGCGGAGCCCCTCCGAAAAAGGATGAAACGAAGACGTTTGTATCAATGACGAGCCTCATCGGCCTGAGCGGACCTCCCTGATCTTTTTGTTGACATCCGATGCCCTGTATCCCTTTTTTTGCAACGACTGCCCGATCTCATCCCATAAGCTTCTCATGGCAGCCTCCATGTTGTGGTCTTTTACGTATTCCTCCATGAGTTCCCGGACCTTTTCATTGACAGATTTCTGCTCTGTTCTGCTGAGCCGTTGAAATCTGTCCTTTAGGTCTTTATCCACCCTGATCAATATCTGTGAAACCATTGATTAAACCTCCCAGTGATATATTTTATATCAATGATATCATAAATCCCGTTCCCGGGCAAGCGAAGCTTTAACCCCAAATCCCGATTTAGAAATTTTAAAATAGTCCCCTCTCCCTTGATGGGAGAGGGTTAGGGTGAGGGTGAATAGTTCATCTTTAAGGTTACCCCTCCCCCCCACCCCCTCCCCTGCCTTCGCCGAAGCGGCTATGCGCAGGCAGGCGCAAGGGGCGGGGGATTTACCTGAAAAATAATTTTCTATCTCTTTTTTAGGGTTAACGGCCCCTTTGATGCAATTTAGGGGACTAATGCTTCTAACTGCTCCAGTGTTTGTTGGCAAACAAACCCCGTTAGAAATTCCAGTCGTTGCGACTTAAAACCGAGTGGCCCATCATTGTCTCACTCGTGGAGAAAAACCCTCACCTTCAGGCGAAGACTTTAGTATGCACATTATGTGCAGGTCGCTTCGACTCGCAACCGAGTTTTTCAGATTTCCCCTCGTGAGAATTTCTGTGCTGATTGTTTTGTCTTTAGCTGACTTCAGTCAGTAGAGAATCCACCATCTTGTAGCTGGTGGTAGTTCATTTCTAACGGGGTAAGGTGGGGCGATGAAATTACGCCTGAAGGACAGGGGCTTGCGCAGACCCTGTGCCCTAAACCTTCTCGAACATGTCTTTGGGGGCGCCACAGGCAGGGCAGACCCAATCGTCTGGAAGTTTATTGAAAGGAGTGCCTGGAGAGATTCCAGTGTCAGGGTCGCCTTTTTCCGGATTGTAGATATAACCGCAGACCGTACATTTGTATTTTTCCATATTAACCTCCATCCACCCCCTCCCCAAC
>JAGXSW010000244.1 GCA_018333715.1 Syntrophaceae bacterium
CGGATGGCAATCCGCTGGTTCAATTGTTTCAATTTAGCGGACCGAAGTTTCTGGTTCAATTCCAATTGGCCGAACAGGATGATCTGAAGCATTTTCTCTTTGGCCGTCTCCAGATTGGAGAGCATTCGGATCTGTTCCAGGACCGGAATGGAAAGGTTTTGCGCTTCATCAATGATGAGGAGCACATGTTCTCCCTGGGACAGGTGTTCAACGAGAAATCGATTCAGGGCATCAATCCGTTCTGTTTTTGATCTTCCAATGGAAGCAAATCCAAGGTCCTGAAGGATCGCTCTCAGTAGTTCTCCTTCTGTGAGGAAGGAGTTGAAGATGACCGCTGTTTTCACATTTCTGTCCAATTTTTCGAGAAGGGTCCTGCAAATGGTCGTTTTTCCAGTTCCAATATCACCGGTGACGACCATGAAACCCTCTCTCTGCTGAATTCCGTAAAGAAGGGAATCGATCGCTGTCCGGTGGCTCTCACTCATATAGAGAAACTGAGGATCCGGCGTCAGCGAAAAGGGTTTTTCTTTAAGGCCGTAGAAGTCTAAGTACATCTTTTTAATTCCAAAGTTGTCATTAGCAGTAGTTAGAAGTAGGGTGGATCAAGCGCAGCGGATCCACCTTTTCTATTCTAAATCCATTCTCGAAATACCACTGGGTTCCTCCGATCCCCAACCCGAAGCGTATAATCCATCCTTGAGGGCCTGGCCAAATGAGCTATGAGGCCAATTTATCGGGTTCTGAACATAACCATGCTTTACCGGGTTATAATGAATGTAATTCATATGCCTTCGCCAATCATCTTCATCCCTGAGAAGATGTTCCCAGAAACGCTTCTGCCAGATGTCCTTCTCGCCCCGCTCGTTCACAGGGTAATTCAACCCCGTTGAAAAATGGCTCTTGATCAACCTCCACCGGGTGGAATAATCTGAATCAGCGCTCGGTAACCGCCATATGCAATGGATGTGATCTGGGAGAATCACAAATGCCTCCATGGTAAAGGGGTATTTTTTCATGACCCTGTCAAAAGCAGATTTGAGACGGACAATATTATCTGGCTGAGATAGAATTTGGAGACGTTGGTGCGTCACTATGGTAAAAAAATAAGAACCCCCAGGTTGATAAATACGCCGATATTCGCTCATATCACCTTCGAATGGTGGATCCACTTCGCTTGATCCACCCTACAACTACAACCCTTCGAATGGTGGATCCACTTCGCTTGATCCACCCTACAAGACTAAAGACATCATTTCCTAGTAAAATCTTCCACCTTCTTTCCCACTTGAAGGGTGGGGGTGATCATGATCACCAGCTCTGCGATCCTTTTCTTTTCGGTCCTGTAGCGGAATAACCCTCCCAGCAACGGGATGGAATGAAGAACAGGAACGCCGATATAAGTCTCCTCGTTCTTCTCCTGCATCAGGCCTGCGATGATGATCGTCTGGCCATCCTGCACCCTAACCGTAGTATCGGTCTCTCTGACGCTTAAAAGAGGGAAGGTGGTTTTCCCATCCGGAGTTACTTTTTCTCCTGTTTTCTCCGTGATGCTGGGGTGGATGTTCATGACGATGGTGCCGTCCTCGGCAATCTGGGGAGTCACATCGAGGATGATCCCCACATCGATCGTCACGGGCTGGAAAGTTTGAACCACAGTGTCCCCTCCGGCAACCACTACTCCAGAAGTGAAGAAGACATCCTGGTTTCCCACACGGATGATTGCCTTCTGATTGTTGAGTGTCGAAATGGTCGGGCTGGAGAGAACCTTTACATCTCCCTGTTCTGCAATGGCCTGCATGATGTCTGAAAGGGCGACATCACCCGCACCAATCGCAAGGGTGCCTCCGAAAGGTTTTATTCTAAATATCCCTGGGGTATCGATGGTGGTTCCGGTTGTGGTACCTCCGAGAGTAAAACCTCCTGATACTCCGGGAAATCCGGTTGTCCCCGCCTTATTCGTTAGTCCCCAGGCAAGGTTTACGGACCGGGGCAGTCCCTGAATCACTTTCCAGTTAATCCCTTCCTTATTTTCATCGGAGAGGATTACCTCAAAGATCTTGGCCTGAATGGTCACCTGTCTCTGCGAGCTTCCCTCCACAGCTTCGAGGAAAGAGGCGACTTTATTGAGGCTGAGAGGATAGTCCGTCACCATGATCACGCTTGTGGATTTATTAACAATTAACTTTCTGCCCCTGGCGTCGGCCCTTGTCCATGTCGCTTTCTCCGGTTCTGAAGGGGTGGCTTTTTCATCGGTTCCTCCGAATATGATGGTTTCAAGTCCTCTCTGGACTTCTCTCCACAGGTCCATTTCATCCACACTCTCGAGGACGCTGAACCCTGTTCTGGCACCGGATGGACTGGTAGTCGCCTGCGTTCCTGGAAGGGCGCCGGCTTGCAGCCCTCCTCCTGTGCTCGCATAGATCTCTCTTTTTCCGCTTCGTTTGGTAGCAAGATAATTGAGCGTGAAAAAGCGGCTCTCCATCTGGGGTCTCATAATCTTGATGAATTTTCCTTCGATCCGATAGGTCCATCCCAGGGGAAAGAGAATGGCATCAAGCGCTTCCTTCAGGGTTACCCGTTTCAGATCGATGGTCACCTTACCGCTCAATTCCGGATCGATGACAATATTGTAATCGCTCTCTTTTGAGAAGGCTAAAAGGATGTCCTGGATGTTGGAATCCCTCGCAAAGAAGGAGTAAAGTTTTTCAGGCGCCTTTTTGGCTTCCTCTCTCTGAGGGATAACTAGCTCCTTCAATTTTTCTTCAGGAGGCGGCTGGGGTTTGGCTGGCTCCACCTGCTGAGAAGGCAATTGAATCCGTTCTTTTTTAGGAGGAGCCGCACACCCTACAGCCCATAATAGACTCATTAAAAGGATGCATAAGATCTTAATTTTCATTGTTTCCTCCTCATCACTCTTCGAATCCCTCCTTCCCTCCCCCCTTGTGGGGGAGGGTTAGGGTGGGGGGGTCATCGGTCTTCCACAGTTATTTTGATCGGGCTCTGATCCAGGACGAGCGTTCTCTTTTTCCCTTCCTTTTCCAGAATGACCCGGTCGGGCCGTATCTCCAGAACCTTCTCGTCGTTAATAAAATCTCCGATAGACACGATCGATCGGTCAATTGATGCCAGCCTAATATGGTCGCCGATTAAAATAGCTTTTAGCTTTAACGGAACTTCAGCAGGTTTTACTTCAACAGATTTCACTTCTTCAGGGGTTACCTTGACCGTAATTTTTTTATCCTCCTGAACAGAAATCTCCTGTGACAGGAGGCGGACTCCCGATGGAAGAGAAAACGGGTCTTTTCGGGTCTCCTGGGACAGGAAACGTTTTGTCTTCAATTGTGCGTGAACCTCTCCTGTCTCCATCAAAGGGGTTATAGAAAAAAAGACGGTCACCAGCATTAAGATAAAAATGTTGTTATAAGATCGAACCACTGAATATCCTCCTCATATATTTTCATCTCCTCGTTCTCCTCCCCTTATCTACCCCATCCCCACCCCTGCCTGCGCCGAGGCTTCGGCAGGCAGGCTAACCCTCCCCTTGAAGGGGAGGGTTAGGGAAACCTTCTTAACCTCTCCCCTTTGAAGGGGAGGGAATATTCAAGTTAACGGTTATGCCCCTTGTGGAGAGTGATTGGAATTACAACATAATAATATACATCTTCAGCCCCAATGTGACCTTTAAGAGGGGTTGTATCTCCTCGTTCCTTTCTATCTGAAGGCCATCGATCTGGATTAGAAATAGAAGCTCCTCAATCCCCTTCAGATAAGCCTCTAATTTGGCAAAGGTGGAGTGGAGGATAACCTGAACGGTCACCTTTCTTGAATCCGTGGGGGGTAATCCTTTTTTCTCTTCGAGCGGAGAAATCTTTTCCTCCGATGGTGCAAGAGAGATGACCTTCATCTGCAATGGGTCGCTCTCCCTGGCCAGATGTTTTAAGAAGGCCCTGAACTCCTCCCCGCTGAGCGTCCGCTCACCTAAACCTGTGAGCTCCTTCTCCATCTGAGCGATCATGGTTTCTGTTGTTTCGAGACCCTGGGTCAGTAGAGAGAGTTCGCTCAGCTTTAAGTCTGCCGCCTTAACTTCCCCTTTTAGACTTAGAACCTTGCGATTCTGAGGTGTGTAATAGAGACGATCGAATAGAAAGATGGCGGCGGCGATGATGACCAGAAAGAATAGTATCTTTTCTCTTCTTTTTAGCGCCATAGCTTATGGTTTCTCCCCTTTTATCGATTTAGGCCTTTAGGGAATCGATATCGACAAAAGATTGTCGATATGCTTGACACGGCTCGTGTCAGTAGCGCCCTCGTTTACCGGGGGCGCAGCTTTACGTCGGCAATAAATGCCGACGCTACTGAGAATTTATCTCTAACCAAACATATTTGAAATTTTCTCCATTTAACCTCATCCCCCATCAAAGGGGGAGACACCAATTCTTCTCCTCTTTCAATCTTTTCCCTTATTGGGAATTATCGATGTCACAAGCGATATTGAATTCAACGGCCAACTGATTATACAGTTTATTTTCATCTGTGGAAATTAATTTTACATGACTGAACAGCGGCGACCTCTCGAGGCCCTCAATGATCTGGGCGATGGCTGTAAGGCAGTGAATATCATTTCCGAAGGCCAGACCGGTGAGATGAAGAACCTTCTTCCCATTCTCCTGTGATTCTCCCTCCTGGGGTTTTGAAGCCTGTGGGTCCTTTCCAAAAGGTTTTGCTTCGGACTGAACTTCGAGATGTGTCAGGGTGACATTTGCCGGAATCATTTTGATCACTTCTTTCAATACCTCGCGGTAAGGTCCAACAGTGATCGTGGAAGATGGGAAGAGAGAAATGTCCTGTTTCATCCTTAACTCTTTCTCCTTCAGTGTCGCCAGTCTAGACCGGAGGTCTTCCAATTTCGTTACCTTCGCCATCTTCTCAGCCCGCTCCCTCTCCAGAGTGGTCACTTGCGAAGTGGTGTAATAGATGACTCCGAGGAAGACGAGAGCAATGACTGAAAAAACCGCTATAGAAACCCATTTCTCGTTTTGAAACTTATACCAGAATGGCTCTTTGACTGGGAGGAATTCGACCTGTTTTGGTTCAGAGAGCGCCACGCCAACAGCATTGGTGAACATGGAACCCACCTGATCCAGCGCTCCGGCATCGATCGTCTTCGCATCATAAAGGGTCTCTTTCAAGGGGTTAAAGATCTCAACGGGAAGCCGAAGTTCGCCTTCGAGGTGGGAGGCGAAATTCTTTAAATGGGCGCCTCCTCCAGTAAGAAGAATTCTATCAATTCTCTCCCCATAAAACTGGTTTCGATAGTAATCGAGAGAGCGTCCTATTTCTCCCGCCCATTTTTCGAGAACAGGTCTCATCAAAAAGGAGATCTTTGACAGGTCGAGTTTCTCATCTGCCGCTCTACCTTCCTGAATGTCGGAAAGAATTCCAACCTCCTCTTTTATCCTCTCAGCCTTTTCATGGAGGAAAATGAGGTCTCTTTCGAAAGGAATTCCTTCTGTAATGGCCCGGGTGAGGTCCGCTCCAGCAGGTGTCATCTCCCGGCTGAATTGCAGGATTTCATCTTTAAAAAGGTAGAGGCTCATCTTTTCCGATCCAAGGTCTATCAGGGCGATGGTCTCATGGATTTTCAATCGATCATAGGCGAAAAGCGTATTCCAGAGGGCAAAGGCGCTCACATCCAAATGAGTTGGCTCAAGCCCGGCCCCGTTGACGATAGAGAGTGTCCGGTCAATGAGGTCAGTTGGACAGGCAACAGTCAGCAAGTCCAGTTTTTTGGCGCCATCCTGAACGAATTCCCCAAGAATGTGGTATTGAATTCGGGCTGTTTCGACAGGGAAGGGGAGATGTTCTTTAATCTCCCAGGGCAGCGCCTTGATCAATTCCTTTTTAGGAATGGAGGGCATGGTCATCCGTCGAATATGGATTCCAGAGCCGGAAACCGTAAGTCTGATCTTCTTCGATTTAATACCTACTTCCTCAATCAGGTCTTTGAGAAGGATGGAAATAGAGCTGATATCCTCTTTGCCAATGCCCTGAGGAATCTTCTTCATCCCGAAGCAGGAGAGAAAAGGCCCCTTCGAGGTCTTTTTCAGCCCCACCAATTTAATGGAATGAGAACCAATGTCTAAGCCGATCGTTTCTGCCATGTCTTACATACCCATTCTTCCCCCTCACCCATCCCACTCCCCAACAGGGAGAGGGGGCCACACTCGTTTTGCCCCACTTTAATAAAGGGGGGTGTGGGGGGATTTAAGATTTTGTAGCGATGCCATTTATTGGCGTCGTATTCTTTCGTTGGCAATAAATGCCAACGCTACATTTCTCTAAAATCACATTATTACTGCCCTAAAGGCAATGATCAAACGGGCGCCGGGATCTCCTCCAAGAGTCAGCTGGTTTTTGCTGACGTTGCCGGTTGCCCCAGCGATCGGCATGCCCGCGGCGGTTGGTATGCCCCTGTAGGCATGGGTTTGAGATTGATCTGCGCCCGACGTGTTCCGGTATTGAGCCGGACCCGGAGGCGACCCCGGAGTAGACCACCCAGCTGTCAGAGATCCCCAGGTATTGTCATCCCGAGAGGCCCACGCTGCAAAGACGAGGGCTCCGTCTGTGACCGTGGTAATCCCCGGAATGGTGACGGTGCGGTTGGGTGCAGGGGGGGCGGCGAAGTTACCGGAAACCTGTGCTACATCTACTTGCCACACACTGCTGGTGTTGGAGGGCCGGAAGACGTGCATGACGACTGTATTGCTATTGGCGCTACCGAAGGAAACGCTTGGATTGGCGCTCCATGTGCCATTGAACCTGCACCAGAATAGCCTTATCCGGCAGTTGGTCTGGTTTTGCTGAGTCTCCGATGTCCAGCTTTGGCCTCCGGTGTTAGATATGGCGAGTATTCCCGCACTGGAGCGAGCTTGAGCCATCATCAGGACAAGATCGCCCGCCTGCATACTCCCTGGAGGAGTTACCGCAGTTGGATTGGCGGTATTTGCCCCGTTATCGGCAGGGTTAGAGGCTGATGCAAAATAATCAATTTTCATCAAGAACCTGGTAAAATTGGAAACAACAATTCGCCTCTGGCTAGCGTTTGGGACTTCTCCAACAGAAATGAGTGTGTCAAGGGTAGGAGCAATATTGGTATAAGTTATGGTAAACCTTCCCTTGCCAAGGTTTCTCTGATTCACTCCTACCGCATTCAGCCCCGCGAGATCAGCAGGTGTTGCCCAGCCTTGATCAAAAGCATACCTAACGGCAAATTCAACCCCTGACTGGGCAAGGAAAAAGGCCTGATTGGAGCTGACAGTTAAAGAAACGGACTTTTGTTTAGTCGGGATCAGGTAAGAGAAGACATACCCGATCGAGACCATCAGCATCATGGCAATGACCAGAAATAGGACGGAGATGCCTCTGGAGCTGCAAATAGGGCACCCCCAAGGACCTCCTCCCCCCTTGCGGGGGAGGATTGAGGTGGGGGGGGG
>JAGXSW010000245.1 GCA_018333715.1 Syntrophaceae bacterium
ACGATGCATCCAGTTTGAGGGGTTTTGATGGGACAGGGGTCTTATGAAGCATCTCTTGAGCGGGAACCTTCTTGTCCATCCATGCTGGGGGGAGGATAGGAAGGTTGAGAGTCATTCCAGGTCTTAATGGGTCCTGGCTATCCAGATTATTGAAATACGCGATCAGGAAGTCCTTTTCGGGATCCTTATAAATCTCCTGAGAGATTTTTCTCATGGTGTCGCCTTTTTTGACTTCATAAATTGTCCAGACAGGCTCGTTTAATTTATGTTTTAGAAAATCCAAGGCCCGATGATGTTCGGGGTTATAAGCAAGGGCGATGAGGAATTCTTTGCGCGCCTCTTGGACTGAATTCTGTTTGAACTTTTCTAACCCTTTTAAAAAATGGTTTTCTGCTTCCCTTCGAATCCGGGTCTCCCAAAATAGTACTTTCTCGGAAGTCTCTTGATCATGGGGAGTAAAGCTTTTCACCACTCTCCAATAAAAAAGGGTCTTGGGGAATTCTCCACTCCTCTCCAACTTGATCGCTTCCCAATAATATTTTTTAGGAAAGGTCTGAAAGGGGTCTTTTTCTACGGCCGTTTCTTGACGAAACAAAGGCGCCGGAGGGGGAGCTTTTCCCCCCAAGGAGGTTTTGTCAACAGAACGTTGAACAGCGCACCCAAGGGACAAGAGGATCACGATGCTTAAATAATGGGGCTTAGGCCACAAAGGTTTCCTCTTTTAACGGAACATCTTATCATTAAAATAATTCAGATTACTTTCAAACTCTCTTAAATTGAAGGTGCCGTAAATCATGGAGCGGTTAATGCTGTAGGGATGTATGAAAAAAGGGTTACTGTCTCTTTCCACCGTGAATGCCCCACGGTAGCCCAGTTTCATCAGGAGGGCAATAATGAGGGGATTTGTTTCACCATAGGGGTAGGCTAAATATTTCACGTCTTTATTGAGTCGCTTTCGAATGATTTCAGCCGATTCAGTCAATTCTTTTTTAACGGCTTCGAAATAGTCTCTGAAAGATTCTTGACCCTCCCTTTTGTTCAGATTTCTGTGGCTTTTAGTGTGGCCTTGTATGTCAATGCCGTTCTTGGACATTTGGACGAGAAGATCCCATCTTAACGTTTTCCGTCCCTGGAGAATGAGGTCTGTGTAGACAAATAAGGTGGCCGGATACCCATACTGCTTCAATATGGGGAAAGCGATCTCATAGACAGAATACCAATTGTCATCAATGGTGATCACCACCGATTTCTTAGGGATAGGGCGCTTAAAATCGAGGAAATCGAAAAATTCATCGAGGGTGATAACCCGATATCCATTCTCTTTTAGGAATTTCATCTGTTCCGCAAAAGCGCTCTCCGTTACCGTCAGGACATCCGCCTTGTCTTTCGAAAATTTGTGGTAGGAAATGATCGGGACAGTTTGATAGCCTTTTAAAAACAGACCCCCTTTCCCATAAGGAAGGAGAGGAACGATCACCTCCTGCCCTGGGGTTAAGGAGGCGATCCCATTAAACTCAGCGATGAACCAACCCATAGAAGGATCGTTCAGGTATTTCGATGCAAGAGAAGAGAGTGTTTCTCCGGGTTGGGCGATCAAGGCGACGAAATCAGGGAAAGTTCTCACGTTCATAGGGATCGGGGGGGGAGGCGCCGGTTCAAGAGAAGGTCGGGGCAAAGGTTCAGGCTCAGGACGGGGTGGAAGCGTTGCGCAACTCACCATGAAGAGTCCCACCCCGATCAGACACAGACAGGATAAAAGGATCTTTTTAAACATGGGGCTCTCTTTCTACAATATTGCGCAAACGAAAGCTTTCCCATGCTTCAGTCCGCTGCGTCATCTCTCGAGGCGGCAAGGGGTCAACGGCAACGCAATTTTCAATGGATTTGTATACATCTTTGCTGATGATAATCTCTCCCGGGCCGGCCAAAGCATAGAGGGAGGAAGCGGCTTTGAAGCTTTCGCCGATATAATTATTCTTCTCTCCTGCGTGAGAACCGATATCGCCGTAAAGCACCACTCCTGAGCTGATTCCAATTCCCACCTTACCCAGGAGCGGATTTTCACTCCCCTGTTCCTTTTCGAATTCAAGAGCTTTTTGTATGGCCACGGCGCCCCTGACAGCCCTGCGGACATGGTCTCCCTTAAGGGGGGAACTTTGAAAAATGCCAACCATTCTATCTCCTGCGACTCTGATAATATAGCCACCCTGGTCTAAAATACTTTTTGTGGCGATTGAGAAATATTCACTCAGGTCCTGGAAGACCCCTTCCGGGTTCCTTGTGCCCGCATAGGTTTTAAAGTCCCGGATTCCTGTGTAAAGGACGGCGACCTGGTTTCTGACGGCTTCAGGGAAAAGGGCCTTGTCCTGTTTCCCGGAAGGGTTCACCCACTTCGTGAGAAAAAATGCCCCTCCGATTCCTGTGATCAACAGGATCAAGCTGATCCATAAAACTTTTTTCACGAATATCAGAGTTTCTTTTCTGATCTGATGATTGAAAAAATCGATGGATAATCCAAGCGAGACAGATCCCATATTCTTATTCATAAACCTGATGGGCCTGGACAGATTCAAAACGCGCGTTCCGGAAGGAAGGCGGTCACTCGAGGTGGTCATGGCTTCTGCTGTTGTCAGGTTTTCAATGTTTTCAAAATCTTTCAGAGAAGATCCAATCTTTGCCGGATCGGTATGGGCTTTTATGAAATGATGATTGTCAAGAATCATTGCGTAAAGAAAACCTTCCACCTCTTTTGCTTCCTTGATAAGAGTGTTCAAAGCGATCATATCTTCTTCCATCAGGGGAAGGGCCGCCTTGCTTGCGAAATGGGTCAGGACCATTTTGCCTGAGGTCACTTTTTCCCGATAGAGAATGTCCTTCTCCCGTTTAATAAAAACAAGAGTCCACAGCGAGGAAACGATGAGAATCAGAAGAATCGTGAAAGCAGACAATTTAATAAAAAGGGAAGTCTGAGGAAAAGGCCGTTTTTCTTCACCTTCAGAGGATAACAGCTTGTCCTGAAATTTCATAATGGAGTTTTTGTCAAGACCGATTCTTTTAAACCTTATTCTTGGGAATTATTTTTTGGGCAATTCTTTTGGGCCGAAAAGCTTCGGCTCCTCCTCCGGTTTTGATTTCTTATAAAAGCTATCTACAAACTCTTTCGGCATCGTCTCCCGAGTTTTCAGCAGGTTTTCCGGTATGAGAATTTTATTCCCCACATAAATCCGTTTGATATCGGCGCCCGGATTGTTCCTGGTCATGACCTCAGCCAACACCTTCCAGTTATCGAGATCGCCTGTATACCAGGCAGCAATGATCGATATTGTCTCCCCACCATGCCTCACCGTGTGGGTGAAATAGGTCTCTTCCGGGAGAGGCTTTTCTGAGGGCAGGGGGGCTGCCTCCTTCGGTGGAGGAGCAGGCTTGCCAGGGGGGGGCGATGGCCGTTGGGGGGCCGCTGGTTTTTGTGGAGCGGTTGCCGGCTCGGAGG
>JAGXSW010000246.1 GCA_018333715.1 Syntrophaceae bacterium
CTTGATCTTTTTGTCGATTTAGGGTATAGAAAATTCCCCATGAAACGATTAACTCCTACTGAAGGGTTGACCTTTTTCTTCCTCATCGGTCTTTTCCTTCTTGTTTTCTTCTTCCGGGGGCAAATCCCGCCCTGGCGGTCCCAGTTTCTCTTTTATGGCCTGCTGTTCGGTCTTCTATTGGCATTGAAAATATCCTCCGATCGAAAAAGATCGAAAGAGATCGGAGGGTTATTGCACGGTTTTTCCCCTGCTGTCTTCATCATCTTGATCTACCAATCCCTCGGCAATATGATTCAATATCTTCAGCCTGATATCGATCCCTATCTGATCCGGATTGATCTTTTTCTTTTCGGCGCACATCCGACCGTCTGGATGGAACGATGGATTACCCCCTGGCTCACAGATCTTTTATCCCTGGCCTACTTCAGCTATGTTTTCCTTCCGTTTATTCTCGTTTTAACCCTCTACCTGAAAGGACGAAATGAGGTATTTGGGCAAACGATGTTTATCCTGACCTTCGGATATTATCTTTCATTTATCGGTTATATCCTCTTTCCTGCAATCGGGCCTCGATTTACCCAGGTTCATCTCTACTCCGTTCCTCTGGAGGGAAGTTTCATCACCGATTTTACAAGAGATACTTTAAATGCCCTGCAGCATAATAAGCGGGATTGCATGCCCAGCGGGCATACTCAGATCGCCCTGATGGTTCTCTTTTTAGCCTGGCGCCATGAGAAAACCCTCTTTTACATCTTTACTCCCCTTGTAACCGGCCTGATCATCTCTACAGTCTATCTAAGATATCATTATGTTATCGACCTTATCGCCGGAACCGCATTAGCCATAGGATGTGTTCTCATCGCGCCCAGGGTTTATCGATGGTGGAAAGCAGAAGGATAGGTTTATTAACCACATTCCACTCTCTACTCTCCACCCTCAGATCTGCGTTTCATAGATCCGATAAGTTTTATACCGCCTCCCTCCCATGGCTTCGATGCCATGCTGCATCAGGAGGTTATTCTCAAGGATCCATGAACATTCTCCCTGCGGATAACCCTTCTGGGTCCCTCGCTTAAACGTTTCTATGTAGAGGAGCCCTTCCACCCCCCTTTTCTGAAAGGAATGTTTCACTCCCAGGAGCGGGATCCGTACGGTCTTGATCTTCCTTGAAAAGTAGAGAAACTTGATCGACCCCAGAAGCCCCAGTTTTCCATTGAGGTGTTTGAGGACGATATTGTAATCGGGAAGGGCTGTCGAAAATCCAACCGGTTCTTTACCCCAGTAGGCGAAGAGGACGAGTTCAGGAACGATGATCGGTTTCAGATTTTTTGCCAGGTCGTCGATCTCCCCTTCGGTCATCGGCACGAATCCCCAGTTTTTGCTCCAGGCCTGATTATAGATCTCTTTGAGGATGGTCAGTTCTTCATCGAAACGGCGGAGGTTGAGCGAGCGGACCGAGAGATGAGGTTCTCTTTTCAGGATTCGTTCGGTAATCCGGTTGAGACGATCATAGTTAAAAAAGGTTTTTTCAAGCCAGTAAGCATATAGGTCAATCGCCTTCTTGAGCCCCCAACCTTCGATCAGGGCAGGGTAGTAAGGAGGGTTGTAAGGCATCATCAGGCAGGGAGAGGAGTCGAAGGCATCGATCAGAAGACCGCACTCATCATTGGTGGAAGGATTCATGGGGCCTGCCATCTTCTCCATTCCCCGTTCCCTGAGCCAGTCCGCCACGGAGGAAAGAAGCAAACGGGCCGCTTCGCCGTCGTCCATCGACTCAAAGAAACCGAAGAACCCGAGCTTCTCCTGATGAAACTGAATATAATGGTGATCGATGATGCCTGCAATCCTCCCCACGATCTCCTCTCCCCGACGGGCAATGTAGAGGATCATCTCCGCATGGGCGCGGAACGGAGATCCCGGGCTGAATTTCTGAAGCTGGTCTTTAATGAGAGGCGGGACCCAATAGGGATTCCCCTGATAGATCTTCCAGGGGAATCGGATGAAGGCCATGAGATCACGGCGGTTTTTAACCTCCTGAAGAGTGAGTGTCGGCGCTGTCATATCTTGTGGTTCGGTCAGATCAGGCCCATCTGCTTCCCGACCTTTTTGAAGGTCTCAAGAACTCGATCAAGCTGCTCCTCCGTATGTGTCGCCATGTAACTCGTTCTGAGAAGTTCTCTCCCGGGAGGAACCGCAGGGCTCGCGACCGGATTGACGAAGATGCCATTCTCAAAGAGGAGTTTACACATTTCAAAGACCTTCATGGTATCGCCGATAATGATGGGAATGATGGGCGTCTCACTCGTTCCGGTATCAAAACCCATCTCCTTATAACCCTGAAGCATCTTCCTCGTATTTTTCCAGAGTTGCGTTAAGAGCTGGGGCTGTTCTTCAATAATGTCCAGGGCGGCGCTCACGGAGGCGACCAGCGCAGGCGGAAGACTGGCGCTGAAGATCATGGAGCGGGCCGTATGTTTGATGTAATTGATCGCCCCCCATGAGCCCGCGACAAATCCACCGATGGCGGCAAGCGACTTGCTGTAGGTGCCCATGATGAGATCGACTTCATTCTCCAGCCCGAAATGTTCCGCCGTGCCTCTTCCTCCCTCCCCAAGAACCCCGACGCCATGGGCGTCATCGACCATCACCCTGGCGCCGTAAGCCTTGGCCAGTTTGACGATCGGCGGCAGATCGGCGATATCGCCCTCCATGCTGAAGACGCCGTCCACAATGATCAACTTTCCCTTATCCTTTGTTGCCTCCAGAGTTCTTTCTAAATCTTTTATGTCATTGTGGCGGAACTTCTTCACCTTACCGAAGGAGAGACGGCAGCCGTCAATGATGCTGGCATGATCGTATTTATCAATAATCGCCACATCATTTCTTCCCACCAGGGCGGAGATGGCGCCCAAATTGGTCTGATAGCCTGTGGCAAAGACAAGGGCGGATTCCTTCCGAAAAAAGCGGGCCAACTTGGCCTCCAGGTCCTCATGGATTTCGAGATTCCCGTTGAGAAAACGCGAACCCGCACAGCCGCTTCCGAACTTCTCGATGGCTTTAATGGCGGCTTCCTTCACCTTCGGGTGATTGGTCAAACCGAGGTAGTTGTTGGAACCGGCCATGATCACCCGTCTTCCGTTGACCATGACCTCGGAATCCTGGGCGGATTCGAG
>JAGXSW010000247.1 GCA_018333715.1 Syntrophaceae bacterium
CTCATCGAGCGGTGGGGCTAAGAATATAGGAGGTGAAGGATATGAGTGAAATCTGGAGGACAGCCATCGTAGCTTCATTCGATAAATTCTTGGGGAAAGTCGTCACGTTTTTGCCCAATCTATTAGCGATGATCACCATTCTTGTCATCGGATTTATCACCGCCTGGGTCATTAAAACACTTCTTTTTCGCTTTTTAAAGGCGATTCAATTCGACCGGGTGAGCGAACGGTGGGGGCTGACCCATGTTCTCTCCAGGGGGGGGATGGCCTATTCCCCTGCCAGTCTGGTGAGCCGTTTCTTCTATTGGGTTATTGTTCTTATCACCCTGATCCTTGGGATCAACGCCCTTGAGGTGGCGGCAACTCAAAACTTTATCGCTCAATTCTTCAGCTACCTTCCCAATCTTTTTGCTGCGGTCATCATTTTGGTTATCGGATATTTGATCGCTATCTTTCTGGGCCAGGCCGCACTCATTGCGGCGGTCAACGCCCAGATGGAATCAGCGAAACTTCTCAGCCGTTCCGTCCGATGGTTCATCATTATTCTTTCTCTGACGATGGCTCTCTATCATCTGGGAATTGCAGAGAAGGTGATCGTGGCTGCCTTCTCCATTACGTTTGGCGGTATTGTCCTGGCCCTGGCCATTGCCTTTGGATGGGGAGGAAGGGAACTGGCCAAGGACTTTCTTGAAAGGTTCTATCTGAAAAAGAAGGAAGAAGACGGAGACCGTAACCACCTCTCTCATCTATGAAGATAGACTCTCAATCGGAGCTGCCTCGACTTCTATCAGGAGATTTGAACTATTGGATCTTTTTTTTAGCAACTCAATTGGAGAAGAACCAAAATTAAAGCCCGTAAGAAAAAAGAGATTGACAATAAATAAAGGTAAATAATATTCTATCGGCAAGATGAAAAGAGGAATAAAGGGACAAATGAAGAAAAAGGTATTTGTAACGGCAATCTTTCTTGTGCTGACATTCCTTATGATGAGGGGTACCTTTGATGTTTTAAACAAATCCGAGGATACTAATGAAAATACCCGATATAATGAATACAGTAGATACAAAGAAATAAACGGAATAATCAAAAAGGGAGAGACCCTCTTCGATATCTTTAAAAGATACAATCTAAATATAACAGAGCTTTTTAGAATTAAGGAAGCGTCAGCCAATATCCATAAATTGAAAGAGGTATATCCCGGGCAGGTATACAAAATAATAATTGACACCGACAACCAGGTAAATGCTTTCAGTTATTGGATAAACGATGACTCTATTTTGAGCATTACACGCACAGAGTCAGGTTTTTTCGCTGAAAAAAAGGCTGTTGAATATGAGAAAAAAATACAGCATGTAGGGGGGGCTAATAAAGGACAATCTCATATCATCTGTGGGTGAAGGCAGGGAAAACCTAATGTTAGCGCTTCAGCTTTCCGACATTTTTGCATGGGACATAGATTTTACAACCGATATCAGGAACAGCGATTCTTTCAAGGTTATTGCTGAAGGGCTTTATCTGAACGGCGAATTTAAAAAATACGGGGATATACTGTCTGCGGAATTCACAAACAACGGAGAGACCTACCGTGCCTACAGGTTTGAACTTAATGGAAAGATCGACTATTATGACGCCGAAGGGAAATCCATGAGAAGGGCATTCCTTAAGGCGCCTTTAAGCTACAGGCGCATAAGTTCCGGTTTTTCCAGAAGCCGATTTCATCCAATACTCAGAATTTACAGGCCGTCTCATGGAGTCGATTTTGCTGCGCCTACTGGAACCCCTGTTTCTGTTGTTGGAGACGGGACAGTCAATTTTGCCGGATATAAAGGAGGCTACGGCAATATTGTAATCATAAGACATCCCAATGGCTGGAAAACATATTATGCCCACCTATCAAGGTTTGGAAAAGGCATAAGAAAAGCGGTTAAGATTAAGCAGGGGCAGATTATCGGTTATGTGGGGTCAACAGGAGACTATCAACAGGTCCGCATTTGCACTATGAAGTGAGGATTAACAATAAGCCTGTGAATCCACTCACGGTAAAACTGCCACGTGGCGACTCTCTCCCGAAGCAATTTATGGCCGAATTCAATAAAACCAGAAACCGGATGGATACCGAACTCGCTTCAATATCGATGCCGGTTTTTGCCTTTGACGGAAAACATACGGACATCGATAAAACGAGTAAATGACTTACTTTACGCCACATCACAAGGCACAATGGATACGACCGTTCCCAAATTCGCACTGAGCCTGCGCGAGCGCGTCTGCGCTTTCGTCGAGCATCCTCGTTTCGACCAGGCAATCATCGCGCTGATCGTCGCGAACGCGATCACGCTCGGTCTCGAAACCTCGCCCGCGATCATCGCACTCTTCGGCGATTTACTTCACGCAATCGACCGCACGGTGCTGGGAGTCTTCGCGGCCGAATTGCTGTTACGCTTCTTCGTCTACCGCAGCCGCTTCTTCCACGACCCGTGGCGCGTATTCGATTTCGTCATTGTAGGAATCGCGCTGCTGCCCGCAACCGGTGCGTTCACCGTCCTGCGCGCCCTGCGCGTGCTGCGTGTGCTGCGGCTGATGTCGATGGTGCCCTCGATGCGCGGGGTGGTCAGCGCCCTGCTCGCAGCACTGCCGGGCATGGCGTCGATCATCGGCTTGATGGCGCTCGTGCTGTACGTATCGGCGGTGATGGCCACGAAACTGTTCAGCGCGGTTGCGCCGGAGTTCTTCGGCACTCTCAGCGCATCGCTGTTCACGCTGTTTCAGGTGATGTCGGAAGACTGGTCTCACATTGCGCGCGGCGTGATGGAGCAGTCTCCGTATGCCTGGATTTTCTTCGTCGCCTACCTGCTGATCGCGACTTTCATGATGTTGAATCTGTTCATCGCGGTGGTCGTCAACGCGATGCAGTCGCGGGTCGGGGAGGACCTCAAGGCTGGGGAAGAGGCGCACACCCAGTCGATCCTCGACGAGGTGCGCGCGCTGCGGCGCGAGATCGAGGCCCTGCGCGGCCCTTCTAAACCGTGATCCTTTTAGGGTTGATAATCAAGTTGCGGTTTATGTTGCACGAGACGCAGTGAGCAAGCTCTGATATGTAGCCAAGGATCGGAATGGGCAGTCCCTTCAGCGCAGGCCTGAGAGAAGAAACGAGACCCTGTGGCAATGCAATGCGGCGCATGCTGAAGAAAGCGCGCGGAGCAATCGCCGGGCGTCTATCGCCCGGGCCAGGGACGCTGCGTGTGAAACACGGCCTCGTCGCTCCGCGTGTGCTGTTGTTGACTTCCACGCTGGGCTCGGGCCATCTGCGCGCCGCGCAGGCCATTGAGGCAGCGTTGCTGGAACGGTCGCCTACTCCGACCGTGCAGACGATCGATTTTTGGTCTTTGATGGACGCAGGCGTCTCGCAGACCATACGGCAGACCTATCTGCGGTTGGTGCAGGAGCGCCCCGAACTTTACGACCGAATATATCATCTCGATCAACACGCCTGGCGCAACCTCTTGGAGAACAATGAGACGCCCCTGTCCGCTCTAGCCGAGGGCCTGGAGCAGGTTGCAACTATCGTCGCAGACGTAAACGCCGCACAGCCGAAGCCAAGCAGCGACCGCCATGCTCTGGACCGGGCGCTGTTTCGCTTGCTTTTCGCTGTGCTTCCCAGGCGTTCGCACAGGAGTTCAGGAAATGGTGCGCTGGGGCGGCTCACACCGATCCTGATCAAGTGGGGTTGGGCGCGGTTTGCGCAACGGCTGGAAGCGCGCCTACGGGCCTTTGGGCCTGATGTGGTCATCGCCACTCAGGTTCATCCGGCGGCCCTGCTCTCCTTCGTGAAGAAACGCCGGAAGTTGAACACGCCGTTGATCGGCGTATTGACCGATTTCGGCGTGCACGACTTCTGGATTCAACCGGAAATCGACTGCTATTGCGTCGCTCATGACTCGATCGTCGGTTTGCCGGGCGTTGCCATCGGACGCTCGCGGGTGTCTGTGACCGGCATTCCTCTGATGCCAGGCTTCCGAAATCCGCCAAATGTCCAGCAAGCTCGGTTGCAGCTCGGACTCAGCCCAAACGCCCCG
>JAGXSW010000248.1 GCA_018333715.1 Syntrophaceae bacterium
GGCGTGATCGGTCCCAATGGCTCCGGGAAAAGCACGCTTCTAAAAATCCTCTGCCGCCTCCTCTCCCCCCAAAAGGGAGAAGTCCTCCTGGATCTCACTTCCTTAAGGGAAATGAACCAGAGGGATATTGCGAGGAAGATGGCTGTCGTGCCCCAGGAAGCCTATTCCCTCTTTCCCTTCCGTGTGATAGAGATGGTTCTGATGGGGAGATCGCCTTACCTTGGCCATCTCATGTTCGAAGGGGCCAGGGACTTTGAGATCGCAAAGAAGGCGATGGATTGGACAGAGACCCTTTCGATCAGTGAAAGATTTATCGATGAACTTTCAGGCGGAGAGCGAAAGAGGGTCTTCATTGCGAGGGCATTGGCGCAGGAGCCTGAAGTTATTTTGCTGGACGAACCCACGGCAAATTTGGACATCCATCATCAGGTCGATTTCCTCGATCTCATCCTTAACCTTAACCGGGAAAAGGGACTGACCATCCTCATGGCCTCACACGATCTGAACATCGCCTCCGAATATTGTGACCGGCTCATCCTTCTCAGGGAAGGAAGGATTTATAAGATAGGACCTCCCCGCGAAGTCATCACACGGGAGAATATTGAAGAGGTCTACGGTTGCAGGGTGTGGGTCGATGAGAATCCAGTTTCAGGGATGCCGAGAATCACTCTTTTGAAGAAAGGGGATCGGTAATAATAGTCCGATAGTCATTTGTCGGATAGTCGGTTAGTCAAACGATGATAAGACGATATGGCTATCAATGAGCAAAGAGCTAAAAGAGTACGGGGAGGGTTCCATTGAAACTCTGGAAAGAGATTGAACGGGCAGGGAATCAGATCGGGAAGGTCATCCTTCGGACACCGATTATCTACTCCGAGGCCCTCTCAAAACTGACCGGCAAAGAGGTCTATCTCAAACTTGAAAACCTCCAGAAAACCGGCTCTTTCAAAATCAGGGGGGCTTACCATAAACTGTCCCGCTTCAATTCTTCGATGAGAAAAAGGGGGGTTATCGCCGCCTCTGCTGGAAATCATGCCCAGGGTGTGGCTTTAGCCTCTTCCCTTCTGGGGATTCGTTCCACCATTGTCATGCCCCAAGGAGCCTCTCTGGCAAAACAGATGGCCACCCGGTCCTATGGCGGAGAGGTCATTCTCTACGGCCAGGATGTGGATGAAGCCCTCCGATACGCCAGAGGATTGGCCGGAAAGGAAAAGGCTTTTATCCATCCCTATGATGATGAAGAGGTGATCGCCGGCCAGGGAACCCTCGGTCTTGAGATTTTAGAAGAGGTTCCGGATGTGGAAGGAATCATCGTGCCTGTTGGCGGCGGAGGGTTGATCTCAGGAATCGCCACGATTGTAAAAAAGAGAAGACCCAGGGTAAAAATCATCGGTGTCCAGTCCAGCCATGTATCATCGGCCCTTGCTTCCCTGAGAAAAAAAAGGATTGTAGAAGTGGAGGCGGAGCCCACACTTGCGGATGGAATTGCTGTCCCGAGGGTGGGAGAGATTACCTTTCCCATCATTCAAAAGAGAGTGGATGAAATCGTCACGGTTGAAGAGGATGAAATTGCCTCAGCCATCCTTCTGTTGATGGAGAGAAAGCGGATTGTGGCGGAAGGGGCGGGGGCCACGCCAGTGGCAGCCTTGTTATCGAAACGGGTAAAGATTAAACCCGGGAAACTCGTTCTGGTCATCAGCGGCGGGAACATCGATGTCCACCTTCTTGACCGGATCATTGAGAAGGGGCTGACCCGGACCGGAAGAATGGCTCGCTTTGAAGTGCTTCTGAGAGATGTTCCGGGATCTCTGACAAAACTGACCGGTCTCGTCGCTCAACATCAGGCCAATATTCTCCATATCATTCATGAGCGGGCGGCCCGCGATATTCCCATCGGATTCTCAAAGGTGATCCTGATCCTCGAGACCCGCGGCCCGGACCACATCCGGGAGATTAAAAAAAGATTGAAAGAAAAAGGCTACGTCCTTCAGAAGCTTGGTTAAGGGTTTAAGGGAAGCCTCTCTAATTTTGTGATGACAGAATGGACCCCAGAGGGGCAGGCGGACCAGACTCCGAAATCTTTAGGATCATTAAACGTTTAAGGGAAACTTCCGTAGTCAATGGGAAAGGCATTGGGGTTTGGGGTCAGGCACCGGTAATTCGGTATTGACATGGCCTTACACCCGACGATCTTATGTATATTCTCGATCCCAAGGACATGCGCGGCCCAGATTTCCCTGGCGAAACCTTCCGGGTCCTCAAAGAAAAAAAGAGTGCGGCCATCATGAATATCGAACTTTTCGGAAGGAAAGGATCTTTACAAATTTATCTTTTGAGTGTAGGATGGTATTAGAAAACGGGTAAGAAAGGATAACGAATGGCTGAAGCAGAACATACGTTGGCGGTTTTTATCGATTTTGAGAACCTTGCCCTTGGGTTCAAGGGAAAGAAGGATAAACGCTTCGATATTCAGAAAGTCCTCGAACGGCTGGTCGAAAAAGGGAAGATCATCGTGAAGAAGGCCTATGCCGATTGGGTTGATTATGCGGAATATAAAAGGCCCCTCCACGAAGCGGCCATCGAACTGATCGAGATTCCGAAGCGTTCGTTGAGCGGAAAGAATTCAGCGGATATCCGCCTCTGCGTAGATGCCATCGACCTCTGTTATTCGAAGGAACATATCGACACCTTTGTCATCGTCTCCGGCGACAGCGATTTCTCGCCCCTGGTCTCCAAACTGAAGGAGAATGGGAAGCGGGCGATAGGCCTCGGAATGAAGGAGTCAAGCTCCAATCTCTTGATCAATAACTGCGATGAATTCATCTACTATGAAGATTTGGAACGGCCCATCGGGACCCCTCCCAAGATTGAGCAGGATCTTCCCGAAAAAAAGAGAGAAGCCTTTCAGCTCCTGGTCGATTCCGTGGTTGCCCTGGTCCGTGAGAATAAGGAAGTCCTGTGGTCCTCCATGGTGAAAGAGACGATCAAACGAAAGAAACCCTCCTTCAATGAATCCTACCATGGCTACCGGACCTTCAGTGATCTCCTTGAGGACGCTGAAAAGGAAGGGATTATCCGGCTCCGAACCGATGCCCGAAGCGGCACCTATGTGGTCGTTGGTTTTGGGAAGGAGGAGAGAAAGGGGCTGCCTGAGGAATTGAAGGAGGTGAAGCCTTTGAAGGAACGAAAGATCACCAAACCACGCTGGCGTCCCAGGGCGAGGAAACCAAAGCCCCAGACTACGCAAGCAACGACTGAAACAACTCAAGTTATTGCCGATGCCCCCAGTGTCCAGGAGACAGAACCGGTTCTATAGAATATAGATGAATGATTATTAATGGTCTCGTAAAAAGTCGTCTCACCGGTGAAAACCGGTGTCCAGTGTTTTTATAAGTGTATGAGATTACTGGATTCCGGCTTTCGCCGGAATGACGATCATTAGGATTTTTCGACTTTTTACGAGACCATCATTATTAACAGTCTCAAGATAGTCCATATATTGCAAGTATCGAGACCGCTAACCATAACCCCTCCTAATCCTCCCCTTATTTTAAGGGGAGGATTACCCCCTTCTTATGTTAAGAAGGGGTGAAGGGGGCGTTATTTCTGATGAACCGTCACTCCTTAAGATATTTCTTTGCCACCCTCTTTTTCATCTCACTAAGTTTCCAGCCCGATTTCTCTTTTGCCTTTCGCAATCTCGGCGCGCCGGTCAAGGAAGGAATCTCCTGGGGGAGTTATGTCGGTCCGGGAAAAACCGGCAGGACAGACACGATCTATGTCGTCCTCGGCCGGTATAAGGAATCCGTCTCCCTGTTAGCTGTCCATCCCGATACCGGCGAGATCCGCCAATTCGATGGCCCCCTTCCCAACGAGATGGGTTCCTGGGGATTTGCGGTGGATCAGGAGAACCGGATCTATCTCGGAAGTTACTATCATGCCCATCTCCTCCGTTTCGATCCCAGAACCGGGATGTGGGAGGATCTGGGACGACCCGCAGGAGAGAGCGAGTCCTTTATCTGCGCTCTCACCACAGCGCCGGATGGAAAGATCTGGGGCGGGACCTTTCCCTCTGCCAAACTCTTCTCTTACGACCCGAAGACAGGTGAGACAAAGAATTTGGTAGCGTTGTCAATAGGAGACCTGGAATAATGCGCTCCATTTATGAACATTAAGCTTCGCTTTTACCGTCAACGTACACCATTTTTTTTGATTGTCAAGAAAAAATTTGTCCCCTCTGTCGAAAAGCAAAATCGGGCTAAACAGTCAACGGTTGCAGGTGGCTGCGGTTATCCATGCCATCCCGGGCGCTCTCTGGGAGAAGATTATAGCCGCCAGGGGG
>JAGXSW010000249.1 GCA_018333715.1 Syntrophaceae bacterium
CCCCCACCTTCATCCTCCCCCATCGAAGGGGGAGGAGATTAAATGGGGAAAATTTCAAATATGTTAGTATTTGGTCCACAGTTCACGGCTTTCAACTTTAGGCACTTATAACTTTAGCTCACTTTAGTCACTTTCTTTACTCGATGATTCTCGGCACTTTAAAATGGCCATCCTCCTGAACGGGCGAAATCTCCAGAATTTTTTCTCTTGGAGAGGAGGGCTTCACCTCATCTTCTCTGAAGACATTAACCATGGGAATGGCATGGGAGGTAGGCTCCACTCCTGTGGTGTCAAGACGGTTCAGTTGCTCCATATAGGCGAGGATCTGCTCCAGCTGGTTTCCAAAGGTCTTCTTTTCCTCTCCGGATAATTCGATGCGGGCCAGCTTCGCCACTTTTTCAATGTCCATCTTCATCTTCCCTTCTCCAACCATTTATTGGATTCTTACATGGTTAAATTTAAGAATTTTCTCCTAACATTTATAATTCAATCTTGTCATGCTGAACTTGGTTCAGCATCTCGGTTTTTCCAAAGGGTGAGATCCTGAAACAAGTTCAGGATGACAGGTCAAAGGAATTTCAAGTATTTCAGTTAGATTATTCTTCTGATTCTTTCCAGGCTTTCTTCCAGTTTCTGCCGCTGTGATTCAAATTCCCTCGCCTTCTCTTTCACTTCCCGAACGATCTCCGGAGGAGCCTTTGAAAGGAATTGCTCATTGGAGAGTTTCTTCATGATGAAACCGCTCTCCTTCTCAATCTTCAGTATCTCCTTTTGAAGTCTTTTGGCCTCCTCTTCCATACGTGCACGGTCCATCGGGACAAAGATCTCAACATCCCGCACGACCGCATAAGCGCTGTATAACGGTTTTTCAACATTCTGTCCAATATTCAATTCTTTGGCCGATGCGAGGTACTGAATGAAGGTTTCCTGTCCTCGCAGCTTCTTCACCGTCTCTTCATTCTTCGTGCGGATATGGATGGAGATCTGTTCCGAGGGCGGAAGGTTCATCTCTCCGCGGATGTTCCGAAGGCCATTGACCACCTCAATGATCCATGCCATTTCATCCTCTACGCTTTGATCATCATACCGTTGATCAGGTTTTGGAAATTCGGCAACCATAATCGATTCATTCTTTTTTCGGTGTGGAAGTTGCTGCCAGATCTCCTCGGTGATAAATGGCATGAAGGGATGAAGCAACCGGAGGATGGCATCGAGCGCCACTGAAAGTGTCTGCCGGGTAAGGTCCTGCCTTTTCTGATCGGTTTCCCTGTAAAGATAAAGTTTGGTCATCTCCAGGTACCAGTCGCAGAATTCATGCCAGATGAACTGGTAAAGGATATGGCACGCCTCATTGAATTTATATTCATCCAGAGCTTTTCGAACGGACCGTATCGTCTCATTCAATCTTCCCCGGATCCACCGGTCCGGCAGGCTGAACTCCTCCGGGGAATGCGTTTGGGCCATTGCATCAGGGATCAATGGTTCAAGGTTCATCAGGGCAAAGCGGGAGGCGTTCCAGATCTTATTGGCGAAGTGTCGGTAGCCTTCGGTCCGTGATTCCGAGAGTTTCAAATCGCTTCCGGGCATGGTCAGAGCGGCCAGGGTAAAACGGAGGGCGTCGGCGCCGAAGCGGTCGATCAGTTCGAGAGGATCCACCACATTCCCGCGGGTTTTCGAATACTTCTCCCCTTTCTCATCCCTGACCAGCCCGTGGATGTAAACATCTTTAAAAGGGACATCTTCCATAAATTTGAGTCCCATCATCATCATCCTGGCCACCCAGAAGAAGAGAATGTCGAAACCCGTCACCAGAACAGAGGTCGGATAAAATACCTTCAACTCCGTCGTCTTTTCAGGCCAGCCCATGGTGGAGAAAGGCCAGAGGGCAGAGCTGAACCATGTGTCCAGGACATCGGTCTCCTGCTTCAATTGATTGGATCGACATTTAGAACAGGATCGAGGCTCCTCTTTGGCCACGATGACCTCGCCGCACGCCTCACAATACCAGGCGGGGATACGATGGCCCCACCAGATCTGACGGGAGATGCACCAGTCCTTGATATTTTCCATCCACTCATAGTAGGTCTTCTCCCAGAGTTCAGGGACAATCCGTGTGCGGCCTGTTCGCACCGCCTCAATGGCTGTTTGAGCCAGAGGTTTGGTCCGGACAAACCATTGGAGGGAGAGATTGGGCTCCACGATGGTCTTGCAACGGTAGCAGTGGCCGACCTTGTGGTGATAATCCTCCGTCTTGATCAGCGCCCCCTCCCGTTTAAAATCTTCGACGATCCTCTCCCTGCAAACAAAACGATCCATCCCCTGATACGGACCGGCATGTTCATTCATCCTGCCTTCCTCATCGATCACCTTCACCTGTTCAAGCCCGTGTTTCAATCCGATTTCAAAATCATTAAAATCGTGGGCAGGAGTAATTTTGAGACAGCCTGTCCCGAACTCCATATCCACATAGGGGTCGCCGATGACTGGGATCTCCCTGCCGAGGACAGGAAGGATGACCTTTCTTCCGATATCCCCCTGGTAGCGATCATCTTCCGGATGAACAGCAACAGCCGTATCGCCCAGCATCGTCTCCGGCCGTGTGGTCGCTACGACCACGAAACGGTTCCCCTCTCTGAAGGGATACCGGAGGTGATAGAGCTTCCCTGAAATCTCATGGTGTTCCACTTCGAGATCGGAGAGAGCGGTCCGACATCTGGGGCACCAGTTGATAATATAATGGCTGCGGTAGATCAGCCCTTCCTGATAGAGGTGTATGAAAACTTCCCTGACCGCTTCCGAGAGCCCTTCGTCCATGGTAAAACGTTCCCTGGACCAGTCGCAGGAGGCCCCTAATTTCTTCAACTGGTTGATAATCGTCCCGCCCGATTGCTCCTTCCACTTCCAGACGCGTTCGATGAATTTATCCCTTCCCAGGGTATGTCGGTCGAGACCCTCCTCCATGAGTTGTCGCTCCACCACATTCTGGGTCGCAATGCCGGCATGATCCGTTCCCGGCATCCAGAGGACACTATAGCCCTCCATTCTTTTAAACCGTATAAGAATATCCTGCAGGGTATTATTCAGGGCGTGTCCGATATGAAGGACACCGGTGACATTCGGAGGCGGGATGACAATGGAGTAGGCCTGACTGTTTGAACTTTCATCTGCCCGGAAGTATTTTCGCTCCATCCAGAAACGGTACCATTTCTCCTCCACCTGGTGGGGATCATAAGATTTGTCCAAGATTTTTGAAGCCATGTTTGCAACCTTCTGCCTCCTTAATCCTTTTCTCCCTTCTGAAGCCGATGGATCTCTTCCTGAATCGCCTTCTCCGCCAGATCAGGGATGACTTCCTTCACCATCTTTTCAATCCGCTCCATGGTAAGGGTGATGATATGCTCGGCCATCTCAGGAATGACTTTGGTCACAAAATCCTCCATCATCTCCTGCACCCCTTTGGCAATGACCTCTTCAATCTTCCGGTCCAAACGCATGACAGGAGGAGGAATCTCTTCCAAAGAAATCCTCGGAATTTCTGTGACCTCAGGCGCTGCAATCCCTATCTCCTCAAGCTCCTCCATCGGAGCTAACTCCTCGATGGGGGCTATCTCTTCCATGGGAACTAATTCTTCCACAGGAGGCAGTTCCTCTCCACGAACCACCTCTTCTAACGCCTGTCCCCGAGGTTGAATCTCTTCTCCAAAAAGTTCTGAAATCTCTTCCTCTAAGGTCGTCTCCGCTTCCGTCTCCACGGACGTCTCTTCTGGCATTAACTCCTCTTCTTCAAGTTTTTCCAGTTCCCCTGCAAGCTCTTCCAAAAATACCTCAGGGAATTCCTCTTCTGCAAGTTCCTGAATCTCCAATTCCACGGGAGCCTCTTCCGTGGTTGCCAATCCAGGGGCTTCTTGCTTCGTCTCTTCGATGAAAAATGGCTGGAACTCTTCTTTTGCCGGCCCTGTCTTCACTTCACCCCTGAGGGCGGCTTCGAACTCTTCAAAACCCGTGTATTGATCTTCTGCCTTCTGAGGAGGAGGTGTGATCTTCTCGGGCATGATGATCTTCTCCGGAATTCTTTCCTTCTTCTCTACAGGCCATTCCTTTTCAATGGAGGGTTGAAGCCTCTCCATCTTACGGAGGATCTCCTCCAGTTCGATCTTCTCAAAGAGTTCGTCTTCGGCTTCGGTAGAAACTTTTTTATCTACAATCTCTTTCTCAATCTGTGGGAAAGCCTCTTCCGGCTCCATCCTTATTTCTTCCGTGGGAAGGACAAACTCTTTTTCAAAACTTGCCTCTTCCCTTCCCTGTTTTTCCCAGGATTCAATGGGAGCGATCTCTCCGATCAGCTCTTCTTTCTGCTGGAGGGCGAAATCATCGATGCTCATTTTCGATTCAGGCTCCTCCACCACATCGACCAGATCAATGATCTCTTCCTCTGTCTCTCCCAACTCATCCAGAGAGAACTCCTTTCTCTTTTCGGTTTCCATCTTCCCCATAACGGCGAAGGATTTCCAATCCAGATCGTCTTCGGAAAGAGACATTCCCTCTCCCCCCCCTTTGACCCCTTCGCTGAGATGGCTCGCCATACTGAGGATCTCATCCTCATTAAGCGGCCTCGAGATCATGCCATCCGCCCGCAGGAGTTTTCGTTCCTTCTCGGAGAGGTCTTCAAACATATCGAGAAGAATAATGAACGGGATACGTTCCAATTCCTGGTCAGCTCTGACCGCCTGGCACAGATCCTTTCCCCCGATGATGAGATCCGGTTTAAAGAGTCTCCCCCGAATGAGAGCTTCTTCGTCACTGGTCGTGAAGAGGAGATGGTGATCGGTCGCTTCAAAAATTCGCTCAAACTCCTCTTGAATCATCTTGTCTGAATCCGCGATGAGAATCTCTTTTGCCATTTTTCAACTCTCCTTTAATTGGAGTGGAAGAGAAATGATCTAAATTTCATCATTGATTTTAAGTGATTATCATAAGCAAAGCTCAATGTCAACCTCAGGGTTCATTTTTCCCCGTAAAAAGTTTTCGATGACAGGCTCAAGGTCAATGTCAAAATCGTATTTTACCCTTGCGACGGGTTGATGAATTCTTATCTTCCTTCTCAAATCGGCAGGAGTAGCGATGACCACCGCATCGCAGACCGACCTTCTGATGGTCTCTTCAAGGTCCCGAACCTGGTCTTCAGAATATCCCATGGCCGGAAGGACCTTTCCGATATGAGGATACCTCTCAAAAACGTCCTTCAGCGAACCGACCGCATAGGGCCTGGGATCGACCAGCTCCTGCGCCAGCCTCCTTGAAATGGAGGCCCCGGCCCCATCCGGCATGCCTCCATGCGTAATGGTGGGCCCATCCTCAATGACCAACACCCTTCTGCCCTCTATCCATTCAGGATGATCCACATCGATCAAAGAGGAGGCCTCCATCACCTTTGCCGCAGGATTTGACCGGGAGATATTCTCCCTGATCCGGCCCAAGGATTCCCCTCTTCCTTCGTTCACTTTCGTGATGATGAGAAGATCCGCCCTTCTGAGATTCACCTCTCCGGGGTAGTAGAGTTTCTCATGTCCGGGCCGTAATGCATCGAGGAGGACGATCTCCAGGTCAGGCTGGATAAATGGGAAGTCGTTGTTTCCTCCATCCCAGATGATCGCCTGAGACTCTTTCTCAGCGATCCTTAAAACCTCTTGATAATCGATGCCAGCATAGACGGTAATCCCCATTTCAACAAGAGGCTCAAACTCCTCCTTCTCCTCAATCGTGCAGGCCTCCTCATCCACCTCCTTTATATCGGAAAACCGGAGCGCCGGTTTAAACGCGCAATAGGCCATGGGATGCCGGATCACAGAAACCCGAATCCCCCTCTTTTTCAAAAGGGAAGCGATCTTTCGGGAGATCACCGACTTCCCGCATCCTGTCCTAACTGCGCAGACCGATATGACAGGAATTTTGCTTTTGAGCATCGTCTCTTCAGGTCCGAGGAGAACAAAATTCTTCCCCCTGGATAGAATAAAGGAGGCCTTATTCATCAATTCCTCATGGGAGATATCACTGTAAGAGAAGACGACCTGTTGAACAGGTTTCTCTGTGAGGAGCCGGGTAAGGTCTTCCTCCGGATAGATCGGAATTCCCACCGGATAGAGGACTCCGCTCAATTCCGGAGGATAGGTTCGATTCGCAATAAAGGGTATCTGAGTGGCTGTAAATGCGACCACCTGATATCCTGGACGGTCTTTAAAGAAGGTGTTGAAATTGTGGAAATCCCTTCCGCCTGCGCCCATGATGATCACCTGAACAGTTTCTTGAGAAAGACTCTTTCTTCTTCTCAACTTCATCTGAAAATCCCCCCTTGCCCCCCTTTGCTAAAGGGGGGTATATTTGAAATCCCCCTCTTAGGAAAACCAGGGGTGAGGGGAGATTTTAATAACCATTTGTTTCTTTATAAGATATGATTGTTTCATAGGGCCGTCCATGGAAGGGGAAGGAAGAGTTTTTCATAGAGATTGAAAGCATAGCGGTCGGTCATGCCGGCCAGGAAATCAGAGATGCAGCGTTCTAATGAATCATAGAGCGTCTGCCTTTCGATCAGGGCTAATAAATGGTCCGGCTTTTCCATAAAATATTGGTAGAGTTCCCTTAAAATCTTGGCCGCCTTATGAAAATCGGCATGGACGGTCTCGTTCTCATAAACCCTCTCCCAGAGGAACTCTCTCATATCCCACATCGCAGAAAGAATCTCCTCAGAAACCGAGAGGCGTCCGCCACCTGCCCTTAAGGTCTCCGACACGATATCCTTGACCATCGTATTGATCCGCTTCGAATGGGTATCCCCTAACCGTTTGATGCAATCCTCAGGAATATCCTTCAGGGAAATCACTTCGCCCCGTATGGCGTCATCGATATCGTGATTGATGTAGGCGATGATATCGGCCAGACGCACGACCTGACCCTCCAGCGTGGAGGCCATTGAAGTGGGGTCCTGGCAGAGGATTTCCCCCTTCCCCTTCGTATGCTTTAAGATGCCATCCCTCACCTCGAAGGTGAGGTTCAATCCTCTTCCGTCTTTTTCAAGAAGATCCACAACCCTCAAACTCTGATCGGAGTGGTTAAATCCTCCCGGGAGAATCTCATTGAGGGTGTCTTCTCCCGCATGTCCGAATGGGGTATGGCCCAGATCGTGGCCCAGCGAGATGGCTTCGGTCAGATCTTCATTGAGCCGGAGGGCCTTTGAAATCGTCCGGGCAATTTGAGAGACCTCAAGGGTATGGGTCAATCGGGTGCGGTAATGGTCTCCGGTGGGAGCGAGGAAGACCTGGGTCTTATGCGTCAACCTCCTGAAGGATTTGGAATGGATGATCCGGTCCCGGTCGTGCTGGAAGGCCGGTCTGAGAGGACACATCTCCTCAACAGATGGCCGTCCTTTGCTCATCGAACTCAATGTGGCAAAGGGCGAAAGAAACTTCTTCTCCTGTTCTTCCAGCTCCTCCCTGATCGTCCTCCCGGTTTCGGGTCGCAACGACAATTGACAAGCCTCCCTTCTATCGTCTATCCTGTCTGTAGCAAAATTACCATAACTTAAGAAGTTTATCAAACAGAATCTCAAACCATGAAAATTGATACCTCTCAATTTCCCCCCCTTTAGCAAAGGGGGGCGTGGGGGGATTTGAGGGTTGTTTTCTAACTAAATCGCCGATGGATGAGAAAGAGTTAATCAAAAGGGTCCTCGATGACCCGATCCTCTTTAAACTTTCCGCCCTGGCAAAGGAGAAGGGGGTTTCTCTCTTTCTTGTGGGGGGATACCTGCGCAATTTACTTCTAAGAGCCTACTTCCCTGCTTTTCAGCCGCCAGCGATGGATTATGACTTCGCCCTGCCGAAGGAGTTCTCCTCCTTCATTTCAACGATGGAGAATGTCCTCCAATTTCATTTCTTTAAAGTGGGAAAAGAGGAGGCAGGCACAATCACCTACCGGATGATGAGCAGGGGGATATCGATCGATGTCGCCTTCTTTCAGGGAGAGACCCTTGAGGAGGACCTCCGGAGAAGGGACTTCACCATCAATGCCATAGCTGTCTCCCTTCGCGATGAGACCTGCCATTCGGTCGAAGGAGCTTTTGACGATATTGAAAAAAAAATAATCCGTTCCGTCTCTCCGCGCTCCATAGACCAGGATCCCCTGCGGATGTTGCGGGCAATACGTTATCTCTGCACCCTCGAAGGATTTACAGTGGATATAAAATTGGAGAAGGAGATCTCCTCAAAGAAAGAATTGATTAGGGATCTCCCCGGTGAAAGGGTTAAGATGGAGCTGGACCGGATCCTCCTCTCACCGCGCCCGGGTCTCGGAATGAAATCCCTCTATGAACTGGGGCTCCTTCTCATCCTCATGCCGGAGTTAAAGGGACTGGAGGGCCTTGGCCAGAACAGACACCACCATCTTCATGTCCTTTCCCATATTCTTCTTATGATCGATAAAATAGCCCGGGCTGAGGAATGGTTGGCTCAGAATGGAAAGGTCATCTCTCTGACCCAGGAAGATAGGCTGGCCTTATATTATGCCTCACTCTTCCATGACCTCGGAAAACAGGACACCTATTCCCGGGATGAGAAAGGAAGGGTTCACTTCTATCACCATGAATCCTTCTCCTGTAAGAGCGCAGAAGCCATCATGGAGAGGTTAAGATTCTCCAATCCAATGAAGAACAGAATCCTTCGCCTCATCAAGCATCATATGAGGATCCTCAACCTCTCCCTGGAGACCGGGGAGTCAGCCCTCAAAAGGCTGGTCAATCAGGTGGGAGAAGAAACCCCACTTCTCGTCCTTCATACCCTTGCGGATAAGGAGGCAAGCCGCGGGATCCTGTCCATCCAAATTGATGAGATCGTTGAAGGGCATTGCCTTCGACTTCTTCAATTATTCGGAGAGAAGGACATCGTCCATCCCTCCCCGCTCATCACCGGCCACGATGTGATGGCTCTGGGTTACTCCTCCGGACCCAAAGTGGGTGAAATCCTCAGCTTCATCCGTGAAAGACAGGTCGAGGGTGAGATCAAAACCAGAGAAGAGGCGCTGGGAGTATTAAAAGAAAAATTCAAAATTTGAACAATTGATGCCAGCCATCGGTAATGAGGAATTGAATTGACAATTGAACAGGCTGTTGCTCAAACCACACACTTACTGGAATCGAAAAGATATTTATTTTGGAAAAACAATTGACAGAAACAAGAATCGTCGTTATTATGTAGAAAGAACACAATAGGCACACGCTTATGAAATATTTTGACTGGAATGATGAGAAGGATGAGATGCTCAAAAAAGTACGCGGTGTGTCGTTTGAACAGGTTGAATTGGCAATCGCATCAGGAGATTTAATTGACCGGATAAAACATTCCAATCCGGCAAAATATCCGGGTCAGAAAGTTTTCCTGGTAAAGATTGAAGGTTATATTTATTCGGTGCCGTATGTTGAGGATAATGAAAGAATATTTTTCAAAACAATAATACCAAACAGCAAGGCAACAAAGAAGTATCTAGGGGGCAAAAAATGAAAAAAGCAGCATATTTAGATAAAGACGAGAAGAAATTGTCAAAATCACTTGAAAATGAGGGATGGGTTTCTGACCTCACTAACAAAGAAAAAAAGCAATACCAGGAATATGCCCGCTATAGCCTGAACAAACGGAAGCGGATCAATATCCGAATGACCGAACGAGATTTAAAGAAAATTCGTTCGAAAGCAATTGAAGAGGGCATACCGTACCAATCCCTTATCTCAATGTTGATCCATAAATACAATGAAGGGAAAATATCGTTTAACCGATAACCAGCCCAACACTTATAAAGCCTCCCGTTGTCAATAGGAAAAAGAAATACGATGTAATGCGTCACTGAAACGTGGGGGAAATCCGTCCATCGGGCAGTCATGTCTCCGAAAATCTTATCAAGTCGATAAGACCCGACCACGGGCGGATGGTTTAT
>JAGXSW010000250.1 GCA_018333715.1 Syntrophaceae bacterium
CCGAGCCCGCCTCGATCTCCAGCAGTTGATCGGTCTGCGTGAAGTCGATTGCCTTTGACTCACAGAGTTTCTCGCAGACCCTGCACTTTCCTTTCTCAAAGTAGATGCAGATTTCCCTGTCGATGGCCGGCACATTGGGCACGGCCTGGGCATAGGGAATGTAGATCGCTTTCCTTTGACTCAGACCTCGATTGAATTCACTTCCTGTTTTGGAAGGGCATTTTTCTTGACAGATGCCGCACCCTGTGCAAAGGGTTTCATCCACATACCTCGCTCGTTTCTTAACGGAAACGACGAAATTCCCCGGTTCCCCCTTAATATCTAATACCTCTGCATTTGTGAGGATCTCGATATTCAGATGCCTCCCGCATTCCACGAGCTTTGGGGATAAGATACACATGGAGCAGTCGTTCGTCGGAAAGGTTTTGTCGAGCTGGGGCATGGTCCCCCCAATAGCCGGAGACTTCTCAACCAAATAAACTTTGTATCCTGACTCCGCCAGATCAAGGCTGGCCTGGATGCCTGCGATGCCGCCGCCGACCACGAGCACAGACCCTGTTTCATTCGATATAGATTTCAAGAAAAAACCCTCTACACACAACCTGTTGGCTTGGGCATGCCTGCCACCTTGCAGGCCCCTTTGGCCGGACCACCCGGAAACATTTTATAGATCGTTTTAAGATCATACCCCGTTTGTTTACACAACATACGGATGGCCGGAGCGATTTCATATTTCAGGAAGTACTCCCTCAAATAATTGACCAGCTTCCAGTGGTCTTCGCTCATGGGATAGGCATTTTCTGTTTTCGCAAGATCTTCTGCCACCTCCTTATTCCACTTACCGGGTTCCTGGATAAACCCGTCCTCGTCAATCTCAATTTCAATTCCGCCAAGCATTGTTTTTAGCATATGCCGCCTCCTATTTTTTAATAAATTGTTCTGGCGATTCGTCAAACTCTTTTTTGCAGGCTTTGCTATCGAAGTAGTAATCCTTACCCTCATAAGCGCTGGTAGCCCTCGGGGCAGATCTTACGGCACCGTAGAGTTTGGCCACCTGGGATCCCACCTCCATTTCTCTGCTACATACAGGACATTTCACAGTTTGCCTTTCTTCGTTCATGATTATCCCTCCTTTAATTGAGTGAAAGCGAAGGTTGATCATTTTTTCTTCGCAAGGCCAAGGCTACGAAAGCTTCAGCCCATTCGGGGGTTCCAAGGGCATGAAGGTGAGTATAAGAGGCAAAAACATTTTTATATACAATCCCATCTCTTTTCCCGTCAATACCCTGCCCATGCCTTATCTGATAGGCAAAATTTATCCCATTTAATTTATGGAGTTTGGAATGATGGAATTCATGTCCCCGAATGGTCAGGCCTTCTGGAAAGAGAGGATTTTCCATCGTCACTTCTGCCATCACATAGCCATGGCCTTGTGGACGTTGGCACATCTCTATTTCGGCCGGGATTATGCCTACCATTTCATATCTCCGATTTTGCCAGTGAATATCTCGACATAAATACATAAGACCAGCACATTCCGCATAGACCGGCAAACCATCTTCAGCAGCCCTGGCAATATCCTGTCTCAATCCACGGTTTCCTTCCAGTTCCTCAAGGAAAAACTCGGGAAACCCCCCTCCAATGTAAAGACCATCTATCTCAGGCAAACGATCCTGAAGGGAATTAATGACGATGATCTCAGCGCCAGCTTCGGCCAATGCCTCGAGGTTTTCCGGGTAATAGAAATTGAACACGCGGTCGCGCAGAATTCCGATCCGAACGGTCCTGGTTTCTCTACCCCTCACCCCCTCCCTCTCCCCAAAAGGGAGAAGGTGTCTGTTAAGTTTCCTTTCCCCCTCGGGGAGATGCTTTTCATAAATTCCCCTCCCCCCTGTTGGGAGAGGGCATTCTTTATCTTCCCTCTCCCCTCGCGGGAGAGGGGTAGGGTGAGGGGGAGTAAATTCCCGTGCGATTGCCAAAATATGATCCAGGTCGAGAAAGGCCTCCATCTTACGACCAATATGTTCTACCGTCGAATCTGCCTTTTCAGATTCCCTGGATGGGATGAGGCCCAGGTGACGTTCTGGAATATGGAGCTCTGGGTCCCTCGGTATACTTCCCACAATAGGAATTTTACAGTATTTCTCAACCGCATTTCTCAGCTTCCGTTCATGCCGGTTTCCTGCCACCTGATTCAGGATGATGCCGGCAATATGGATATCCGGATCAAAGTGCTGATACCCAGTGACCATCGCGGCGATGCTATCGGTCATTCGAGTTGCGTTCACGGTCAAGAGGATGGGAACATTTAGAAGCCTTGCAATCTCAGCCGAAGTTCCATATCCTACAGAGTCGAGACCATCATAAAGGCCCATCGCTCCCTCAATAATGGCCAGGTCAACCCCCCGGGAGGCCTGCCAAAAAAAACGGATCAATTTCTCCTTTGGAATGAGAAAGAGATCCAGATTCCGGCAACTTCTGCCCGTTGCAACAGTGAGCCAGGATGGATCAATATAGTCGGGGCCTTTCTTAAAAGGCTGAACCGAAAAACCTTTTCGGCGGAAAGCCTTGCATAAACCGATCGAGACAATCGTTTTGCCTGAGTGGCCCTGGGGCGAGGAGATAAGCAAGGAACCAGAATATTGATTCACCGATGCAGAATCCCCCTGATGAAGTTTTCTCTCAGGACTCACTTTTCCCCGGGAGGGCTACATAGGTGATACCACCAAAGCTTCGATATTCGATCTTCCCCTCTTTCGCCAGTTCCGCAATCGCCTTGTCCACCAACGTTTTATCCATCCCGACTGCCCTTGCCACCTCTTTGTTTCTGGCCTGACTCACCGTCGCCAGGTACTGAAGTATCTTCTCCCTCAGATCTTCACTCATCTTACGTTACCTCTAAAAAACCTCCCCTCCCCTGTCAATGGGGAGGGTATCTTGCTACTTATTTTCATCAGTCGTTGGGGACGCACCCATCATGGAAAATCACCATTTAAACTGAGTTGTGGTTCGCCAGGTTTCCCTTGCATAAGTAAAATCATCAATGTGTTGTTCGGTAAAAGGTATCTCGGTGAGACGGAAGAAGGTTTCCCAACCGACCCTCTCTATCCACTCGCCCATCCTCTCATATCTTCGGGCATTCTTAGCATAGACATTGACGATCTTCTTGATGATCTCTACCACTTCAGGCCAGCGAGGGGGATTATTCGGGAGAAAGGGAACTATTAAACGTGAAAACATGGGGGGTTTTCTGGCGTTGGAGACCTTACCTCCGGCGTAGATAGCAATTCCGTCTCCTTCCCCATCCGCCAGGGGCATGGCGGGGCATACGGTAAAGCAATTTCCACAATACATACAGAGGTCTTCTCGAATGACGACGCTCTTGACCTCTTTATCCGGATGCCGTCGAATTGCCCCTGTGGGACAGGAGGCTATTGTTGTTGGAATTTCACAAATCGCTCCCAACTTTTCATGGTCTATTTTTGGTATCTTTGTATGGACTCCGACAATGGCTAAATCCGAACAGTGAACGGCGCCGCACATGTTGATACAGCAGGCCAAGGAAACCCTCAATTTGGCCGGCAGTTTCATGCTGATGAAATAGTCGTAGAGTTCGTCCATCAATGCTTTAACAATGGGCGAACTATCCGT
>JAGXSW010000251.1 GCA_018333715.1 Syntrophaceae bacterium
AAATTTGAATATGCCAATGGGGGAACCCTCTTTCTCGACGAAATCTCAGCGTTAAGATCTGATCTCCAGGCGAAACTTCTTCGGGTTCTTCAGGAGAGGGAGATCGAACGGATCGGATCGAACAAACCCATCAAGGTCGATATCCGGGTCATCTCCGCCACCAATACCAACCTTGAGGATAGCGTTTTAAGCGGAAAATTCCGTCAGGATCTTTTCTTCCGGCTCAATGTGGTCCCCATCTCAATCCCTTCCCTTCGGGAGAGGAGGGAAGATATTCCCCTTCTTGCAAAACACTTTCTCAACAAATTTGACATTGCCTTTAACAAGAAGATTCCGGGATTCTCTGAAAAGACATTGGATGCCCTTTCCCGGTATCCTTGGCCGGGCAACATCCGGGAATTGGAGAATCTAATCGAAAGGATCGTCGTTCTGTCCAAAAACAACGACCCGATCGAACTGGAGGACATCCCCCTTGAGATTTTGATGTCATCAGGCAAAACTACAAAAGATGAGAAGCTTTCAAAGGCAGGGCTGATCAAGACGAGAGAAGAGTTTGAAAAAAGGTTGATCCTTAATATCCTTGAAGCCACTCGATGGAACCAGACAGAGGCTGCTAAAATTCTGAAGATCAGCCGGATCTACCTCATCCAAAAAGCAAAACAGTTTGGCATTCAGATGAAAAAGATGGACTGATGCCGATAGGACTGTAATGTTTTTTTTAGAATGTAAACAATCGTTAACAGTTTAAACTACTTCAATTAAATCAGAAGGTTTGATCTTCCAACCCATCCGTTTTCCATCTCGCTGTAAACAGTTGTTGACAATCAAGCTGAAAGGGATCTTTTCCTCCCTTAAGACCTCCCTTCTAAAAATCTCTTTGAGAACAGACACTTAATTGTAATTTGCACAGAAGAGGTTTCTCTTTTCGTTCTGGCATTCGGATTGCTCTTATCATCTGTGTTAACTCGTTTCATTCCTCTCAACCTAAAACCATAAAAAAGGAGGTGATAACATGAAGAAGATCGCAATCGAGATGGTCATCATTGCATTGTCAGTGATGGCCTATGTAGTTCCGGTTTTTGCTTTGGGCGGTGGTTGGTAATCCTTTATTTTCCCTCTAACATAATCCCTCTAAAGGAAGCATACCCAGATAATGGTTATGCTTCCTTTTTTTCAATAACCTTTGACATCCTCTATGTTTCCCCCTATATATATCAATGATGCATTCGTAAAAAGTCAAAAAGACGCCTTGCTGTCATTCCGGCGAAAGCCGGAATCCAGTCTTTTCAAGTAATTATAAGTTCTCTGGACTCCGGTTTTCACCGGAGTGACGGCTTTTTACGAGACCGCTATCAATAAGTTCCCATAAAAATTATCAGGTGGTGATCCAGATGAATAGATACAAATTTATTCTTATCCTCCTTCCCGTTTTTTTATTGGCACCAATATTTCTTGACACTTTATCTCAAAACAGTTTGGCTGAAGTAAAAGAAGTTCCTGTTCAAGGGGGAAATTACCGAAAACCTTTGGAATTTATGCCTCGAACGTTAGACCCAGCTTTAGCGGTAGATATTTATTCTGCAACCATTATCCAGCAATTATTTGACGGTCTTGTTCAATTCGACCAAAACCTCAATGTCATCCCTGCCATTGCCAGATCCTGGAAGATCTCTCCTGATGGTCTCACTTATACTTTTTATTTGAGGGAAGGTGTCAAATTCCATAATGAGAGGGAAGTTACTGCAGACGACTTTGTTTACTCCTTCACCAGAATTATTGACCCTAAGACTAAATCTCCAGCAGTTCATTTATTGGGAAAAGTTTTGGGATTCAAAGAGTTTCAAGATGGTAAAACAAATTATGTAGAGGGGTTCAAATCTATAGGCAAATATACTTTTGAAATTAAGTTGTCTGAGCCTTTTTATCCCTTCATTTCTGTCTTAGGGATTATTAACTTTAAGGTTGTACCTAAAGAGGAAATCGAAAAGATAGATCCCTTATTTCCCGTGACCCCCATAGGTACAGGCCCATTTAAATTTGTTTCAATGAAAGAGGGAAAGGAAATTATTCTTGAAGCAAATCAGGATTACTTTGAGGGGAAGCCTAACTTGGATAGAATTTTGTTTAGGGTTTTTCATGGAGCCCAAAGGGAAAAGATTCTTGAAGCATTCAAGGAAGGAAGTCTTGAGGAATCTTTCCTTCCTCCTGAAGAAATAGAAGATATGGCAAAAGGAAAACGCCATCTCTTTTTGCAAAAACCTCTTCTTTCCTTGAGATTCTATGGGTTTAATTTGCGGACAAACCCCCTGGATAATAAAAAACTGAGGAAAGCCATCAATTTAGCAATTGATAAGAAGTTTATTATCTCTGAGCTCCATAAGAATCAATTCAATTTAGCCAAGAGTATTCTCCCTCCTGGAATGCCTGGTTACGATCCTAAAAGGGAGCCCTATCCGTATAATGAAGCCCTTGCCAGAAAATATCTAATGGAATCGGGTTATGGAAAAGAGAAACCTTCTATTGAAATCTGGAGCGCATCACAATCAGAAGCCGCCCAGAAGGAATTAAACGAAATAAAGTCTCAGTTGAATAAGTTAGGCATTCAAACTACTATCAATTTTGAAACGAACTGGCCAAATTTTGAGGCGATGTTGAGGGCTAATAAAGCCCCCGTCTTTATCTATGCCTGGTATGCCGATTTTCCTGATCCTGATAATTTTTTGGGGACCCTATTCCATTCTAAATCTAAATTCAATTATACAGCTTATCATAATCCGGAGGTAGATCGTCTCATCGATAAGGCAAGAGCAGAAAGGGACTATCTGAAAAGGGTGGAAATGTATCGGAAGATTGAAGAAATTGTATTGGATGACGCACCTATTGTCCCCATGGTGAACCATTTATTCCAGATGGTCTATCAGCCCTATGTCAGGGGCGTTGAGGTGAGCGCCCTCGGCGGCCCTTATATCCCGATGAAAAAGATATGGTTGAAGAAGGAATAGTGTTCAAAAGGTTGGGGTGAAATCGAAGAACTTTTATTCTCTCGTAACAAATCCCCCTCAATCCCCCTTTTGCCTGTCTTTGACAGGAAAAAGATTACAAAGGGGGAAGTATTTCACCTCCCTTTGCCAAAGGGAGGAGTAACCCCCCTTTCTCCCCCCTTAAAATAAGGGGGGGGATGCCTGCCTGCCGGTAGGCAGGGGGGG
>JAGXSW010000252.1 GCA_018333715.1 Syntrophaceae bacterium
TGGAGACTCCAGGTTTATGCTTTTTTCTCTTTTTGGTCGCTTCCCAATAAGACGATGGCCAAGAGGGCGGCGATGAGGGCCATTACCGCGCCGAAGGAGAACGCCCATTGGACTCCGATGGCCTTCCAGATGAGGCCCATCAGGAGGCTTGCCGGGAAAGCGGCTATACCGATACAGAAGTGATAGGCGCCATAGGCTGTTCCCCGTTTTGACTCATCTACCAGGTCTGCAACCCATGCCTTTTCCGTTCCCTCGGAGAGACCATAGAAAAGTCCATAGACGATGAAGAGAAGCCAGATCTGATAGGCCTTTGATGCAAAGGCAAACCCCAAATAGACCAGTCCATAGACTGTCCAGGCAAGTATCATCACTTTTCTCCGGCCGATTCGATCGGAAAGCGCTCCTCCCGGGACAGAGAAGACCGTTTTCGAAAGGTGGAAGATAAACCAGAGGATCGGGATGGTGACTATATTCAGTCCGAGGTCCTGAGCTCGGAGAAGGAGAAAGGCATCGCTCGAATTGCCGAGCGTGAAGAGGGTGATGATGAGGAGAAAATATTTGAACTTCCTGTCCCATCCCTTCCAGTGGAGTTTGGGAGGAGAAGAGGGAGTTATTGCCTCGCTGGAATTTTTAGCGGGAGAAACATCCGTGACCCCTCGCCAGAGGATCCATAGACAGAACAGGGAGGGAACAAAAGCGAGAAGGAAGATGATTCTGAGATCCTTCGTGAAAACCGCCATCAGAAGGGAGGCGATGAGAGGTCCTATCATGGCACCGGCATGATCCATGGCCCTTTGAAAACCGAAGGCTTTTCCCCGTTCTTCTTCTCGGCAGGATTGAGAGAGAAGCGCATCTCTCGGCGAAGACCTCACTCCTTTGCCGATGCGGTCAAAGAAACGGAGAAAGAGGACGTGATAGGCTGAGGTGGCCAGTCCGATGAAGGGCCGGGTGATGGAAGCGAGGAAGTATCCGAAAAGGATGAGCCCTTTTCTTTTCCTGAAGCGGTCGGAGACCCAGCCGGAAAAGAGCTTGAGAAAACTGGAGACGCTCTCCGCAATTCCCTCGATGAGACCGATAAAGACCACACCCGCTCCAAGCACTGTGTTTAAAAAGAGCGGGAGAAGGGGATAGATCATTTCGCTGGCAATATCATTAAAGAGGCTGACCCAGCCAAGGCTTCTCACATTCTTTGAAAGACCCAGAAGAGGTTTTGTCATTACCATCCTCCTAAAAGATGTGAAATTACTTTTTGTAGAATTTCAACTTTAGGCTAATGGAATATTGGAATAATGGAATGATGTAATTAAAAAAACCGTTAAAAGATCTTAACACTTTTTACTCAGACCCATTATTCCACCGTTCCCTGCCTACCGGCAGGCAGGCACTATTCCATTTTTCCAGTGGGATAGATTTTCAAAATTTCATCTCGAAGCAAAGGTTTTAGTTGTTTTTTTCTCTTTCCCTCTACTGCCAGCGCCCTTGCCGGTCCTCTCTTCACACTGCCAATGCCCCGAATGGGGATGGAAACCTTTTGAAATGCTTTTTGAAGGGCCGGAAGGTCTTTGGGAGAGACGGTCAGAAGCAATGCCCCTGACGCAATCGTTCCCAGAGGGTTGATGCCAAATTCACCGCACAGGATTCTGGACTCTTCATAAATGAAAACTTTCTCCAAATCGACTTCAAACTCCTTCCCTGAGGCGATGGCCATCTCAATGATCCCATTGATCAAGCCACCCTCCGTCGGGTCATGCATCGAGTGAATGGAGGCATGACGACAGGCAATCTGTGTGGCTTTAAGCACATCGATCCCCGGATTGAAGATGAAAGATTTGGCCCTTTTTATTAAAGAAGGAGAGAAGCCCTTTGTCAAAAGCTCTTTTCCCTTCTCCCTCGCAATGATCGAAGTTCCTTCGATGCAGACTCCCTTAACCATCAGAAGGAGGTCTCCCGCTCTTGAGCCGCTCGTTTGAACCAGATTCTCTTTTTTAACCTCTCCGATCATATAGCCGGAAAGGATGATTCTATCCAGCCCTGGCGTAATTTCAGTGTGGCCTCCGATGAAAGAGACCTTAAAGCGACGGCAGGCATCGTGGATCTGGCGAAAAACCTTATGGATGAGTTTTTGATCCGATCCTTTTTCCGGAAAGAGTAGTGTAGCCAGGAAATATTTTGGGATCGCCCCTCTGGTGGCGATGTCATTGATGTTGACCACGACCCCATAATAACCGATCTCCTCAGTTGTAAAGGTGATGGGATCTGAGGTGACGACCAAGTAATTCTTCGACTCTTTTCCGGAATCGATCACAGCGGCATCTTCACCAATCTTTGGGCCGATGATGACGGTGGGATCGAGGAGGGTGTATTTCTTTAAAACCCTTTTTAGGAGGTCGATCGGTAGCTTGCCGGATTTCATGGATTGATCTATTCGTCTCTCCCTGGCCCCCCTCACCCCCGTCCTCTCCCCTGCCTTCGCCGAAACGCTTCGTGCAGGCAGGCACCAGGGGAGAGGGGGCAATGGAGGTTATTTTCTGGGAAGATTAAAACAGATTTTAATGAGGCGTGCAAGAGATGATTTTATCCGGATCAGAAATGAAAAAGCCCTGGGAGGTTCTCTCAGGGCTTTTCTCACATTGAGTTATAGTAATTTCAAGAGCTGATTTTGACGGTTGATAAAGCCTTCTCCATGAGCAACTCATAGATGCTTTTCTTTCCGAGGATGGGCTCTTTTCTCTTTTGACTCCAGACGGTTTCCGGCCGGCTCTGGACCATATAGATATTGAAAGGGAAGGGCTTCTGTTTGTCGATGGCCCATTCGATGTCCTGGGGACAGCCGTAATACTCCTCGATCTTTCTTGCATATCTTGCCAGTTCCAGAACCTCCTGGTCTTCGATACACTGGATCTCCCGGCGATCGGGAGGGATATCGGCATGAACGACCTCTTTTCTCCGGACATCGAAGATGCATTCCACACCTTTTAAAGAGATCTCCCTTTCAATGACCGTGGTCACTTTGTCCACAACAAACTTATCGGGATTACAGAGTCCAGCTACGACCGTCTCGCCCAACCCCCAGTTGCCTTCGATGACAATCTTGGATGGATCTCCGTTAAGGGGGTTCAATGTGAACATCACGCCCGCGGCTCGTGCGTCAACGATCTTCTGGACGCCCACGCTGATCAGAACTTTTTCGTGAGGGAAACCCATCTTGACCCTGTAAGATATGGCTCTTGATGTAAACAGGCTCGACATACAATGTCTAATTTTTCCCAGTACCTCATCGATTCCCCGCACCCAGAGAAAGGTGTCCTGCTGTCCCGCAAAACTGGCTCCGGGAAGATCCTCAGCCGTGGCGCTGGAACGAACTGCAACCGGAAGATCGGGCGTATCGAAGACTTTTGCCAGGGCTTCGTAGTTAGAACCAATCTCCTCTTCTATCTTTTTAGAGAACGGGGTTTCGGCCATCACCTGCCGGATCACTCCGCTTGCCTCCTCTAAGGAAGCGATATTCTGAAGATCGATCCTTGAAAGGATTTTCTCAATTCTGTCTTTGAGACTGCCTGTGATAAATTCAAGATAAACATCTGTCGTCACAGAAAATCCAGGAGGAACAGGAATGCCGGCCCGGATCAACTCGCCCAGGCTGGCATTCTTGCCTCCGACCAGAGCGATGGCCTCTTTACCGGCCCTGTCAAACCATAATGTGTAAGGCATGATGCGCTCCATAAAATCCCCCCAACCCCCCTTTATCAAAGGGGGGCGAGGGGGGATTTTTTATGCTCGTTTCAATATTTTCACAATTCCGGTATTTCCATCCACTTTTACAGTGTCGCCTGTCTTTAGCACGGAGGTTGCAATCCCTGTTCCGGTTACAGACGGGACCCCATACTCCCTGCATACGATGGCGGCGTGACTGGTCAGGCCGCCGATGTCTGTGATGGATGCCTTTATCTTGGTAAAGATTGGCGCCCAGGCAGGGTTCGTGGTCGGGCAAACAAGAATATCACCCTGCTCTACCTTGGTGATCTCCTCAAGAAGTTTGACGACCCTCACTTTTCCCTCAACGACACCGGCAGAAGAAGCAAATCCTTTCAGCTCGGTGACATCCGCCGGAGCAATGGCGGCTCCCTTCATCCATTCCTTCACCCTATCTGTTGTAATGCCCCAGAGCATGATCGTAAACGGTTCGGCAATCTCTTCAGGCGGAGTTCCAAGGGCAGGGACAGGATTCCATTTCTTTGCCGCCTCAAGGATCTTCTTTCGTTTTTCAACCTTGGCCTGCCAGTATTTAGCCCCGGAAGGCACGCCTTCGCCCAATGCCCAGGTCGTTGCCATATCTTCTATGAGGTTGGGGACCTCAAATCGGTTAAAGAGATAGATATCATTGACGTCCTTCAGTATACCG
>JAGXSW010000253.1 GCA_018333715.1 Syntrophaceae bacterium
TCATCAGTATGTCGTCGATAAGATATCGGCTCAGGAATCGTGGAGGATGTTCCATATCATGGCGGAGTTTGTGGAAGGGTTTGATGCTCTGGCCAGATATCATCCGGCTGTGTCCATCTTCGGTTCCACCCGTGCTAATCCTGAAGATGAGGTTTACCAGAAGGCGGAGCGAATTGGCCGGCTCCTTGCGGAAAATGGGTTCAGTGTGATCACGGGCGGAGGCCCGGGGGCCATGGAGGCGGCGAATAAAGGGGCCTCCCTCGCCGGAGGCAAATCGATCGGCCTAAACATAGAACTTCCGCTGGAACAGAAGCCCAATCCCTATGCCAATATCACTTTGAGATACCGTTACTTCTTTGTCCGGAAGGTGATGTTTGTCAAATATGCCGTGGCCTATATCATCCTCCCCGGCGGTTTTGGGACCATGGACGAACTCTTTGAATCGGTGACGCTCATTCAAACCCAGAAGATCAAACCCTTTCCGGTGATTCTGGTCGGCTCGAATTATTGGAAAGGCCTTCTGGACTGGATCAAGGAAGTGGTATTGAAGGAGGGTAGAATTTCTCCCACCGATCTCGATATTCTTCAATTGATCGATGATCCGGAAGAGATTGTCAAAACCATCAAAAAAACAGTGATTCTCTGACCCCATTGCGGAATGCACCTGTCTGCTGGCAGTCAGGGATTGCGGATTCCGGAATTTCATCCTTTAGATTTAATAGATTTAATTCCGCACTCCGAACTCCGAACTTCATTAAGGCTTCATTCTTTCCCCAACCAATTCCAGAATATCCCTCACACGAATTTGGTCATCCATATTGAGCACTTTTACCGCAGAGTCGAGTTGGGTCAGGCAGAGGGGACAGGCTGTAGCAAGAACCTCAGCCCCCGTCTCCAATGCCTGCTTGACCCGCGTTTCGTTAATGCGCTTCCCGGCTCTTTCTTCCATCCACATATGGCATCCTCCTCCTCCGCAGCAGAATCCCTTCTCCCTGTTTCTCTCCATCTCCAAAAGAGAAAGGCCCTCCATCGCACTCAGAATCCTCCGGGGCGGCTCATAACCATCGTTGTAACGGCCCAGATAACAGGAATCGTGGTAGGTAATCTTTGCCTCCCCGCCCTTTGGTTGAAACTCAATCCTTTTCTGTTGGATCAATTCCTCCAGGAGGGTCGTGTAATGAATCACTTCAAAGTTGACGCCAAATTGAGAATATTCATTCTTCAGGGTGTTAAAACAGTGGGGGCAGGTCGTGATGATCTTTTCGAACTTCAACCGTTTGAGTTGATCGATATTCTTCTCCACATTGACCTGAAAAAGATATTCGCTTCCCATCCTTCTGAGATCGACGCCGCAACACCATTCCGAGCTGCCCAGGACGCCAAAATTTATTCCGGCCTGGTTCATAATCCGAATCAGTGCGCTCGCCGCCACAATATTCCTGTCATCGTAAGAGCCATAACATCCAACCCAGAACAAAAAATCGGCTTTCTCTCCGGAAACAAGCTCTTTCACACCCAGTTCCTTTGTCCACCACATCCTCTTGGCCGGATCAAATCCCCAGGGATTCCCTTTTCTCTCAATATTTCGGAAAGCAAAATACGGCTCCCTCGGAACCTTGCCTTGATTGAGGACCAGGCTTCTCCGGAATTCCATCAATTTGGTCATCGGTTCGATGAAGACAGGACAGTGCTCCAGACAGTTCCGGCAGGTCGTGCACTCCCATATCTCGTCTTCCGTCACAATGGATCCGATGAGGTTGGGATTCTCTTTTTCTTCGGGAAGGCATTCCATGTGTCGCTTCAGATTCTGAATCACTCTTTTCGGATTGAGGCGTTTTTCTGTGAGATGAGTCGGGCAGTTCTCCTGACAGCGACCGCACCGGGTGCAGGAGTCCAGTTCCAACAGATCTTTCCAGGTGAATTCTTTCAGGCTCGTTACGCCAAATGGTTCCGGAGCATCAAGGTCCATTTTCCTTAAAGCGCCTTTGGCCTCCAGATTTCTGAGGAGGATGCTCAGGGGAGAAGAAAAGAGGTGGAGCAGATTTGAGAAAGGAAGGTAACAAAAAAACGCTACGGAGAGCATGATATGCGCCCACCAGAGAAGGGAAGACCAAATGTTCAAGTCGCCCTCCCCTTTAATCAATAGTATGAAAGCGGAGGCAATGCCGGTCGCCGCCGGCGACCATGATGACCACGGGGATTGATAGATATGATTCCGGATGCCGGTGGCCAAAAACCCCGTCAGAAAGAGGAAGAATAGAAGGAGAAGCGAGAGGGCATCGGTCCGCTGCCGATCCAGTTCCTTAGGTCTCTGAATATATCTCCGGTAGATGAGCAGGATCGTTCCCAACCATCCAACAGCCCCTGATAGGTCCAAAATCAGACGAAAATAAGGGTAAGTTCCTGCGCCGATGAATCTTGTCCTTCCCAAGGGGAAGGCAAGATATTCCTGGACAAGAATCATCGTGACCGAAAGGCTCAGGACAAGAAGAGATGAAAATAGGAAGAGGTGGCTCACTCCCGGGAAAATACTTCTTAAAATGGTTCGATGTCCCAGGACATTTGAAAAAAATCCTTTCCACCTTGCCTTCCATTGATCCCATAGGATGCCGCCCTTCCCGATATGCCATAGCCGGTATCGCCGACGAAGACCGAAGAGGATTACTGATAAGGTCAGAATGGCCAGAAAGTAAAAGAAGGTCCCTTTCAGGGTGAATGGATATCGATATCCTCTTGCTAAAAATAGGTCTCCCTCCTCATTCAATGAACCGATCTTCGGATCGATATGACATAAGGCGCAATCGGAACCTGGCAGGCGGAAGGCATAATATTCTGTGGCATGAATGGATGAAAAAGGAAGGGCGAGGAGGATAAAAAAAATGATCGCCCTGGATGAGCAAACCATCCTGAAGAGAACCATACTATCTTTTTAATCTATCCCAGAAACCCTCGTCAACCGGTTTAATTATATGAGCGTCCGACATGGGAACAAAGGTTCTAAACCAATTTAAAGTATTCTCCACATCTGCCCCCCCCTTTTAAAAAGGGCAGCCGATGCCAAGTTGTTTTAGACCCTATGTCCCCTTTATTTTCGCTTTTTTCTCTGGGTTTCGCCACTCTCTGAGACGGCCCCATTGTCAACAGCCTCCTGCAGCCGACGCACTTCCTCGAGAATTCCCATGAAGCGATGGCCGAGCGGCGTCAGCACATACTGCACTTCGACGGGAGGCTTCTCACCGAATACGGTGCGCTGCGCGATGCCGAAGCGGATCATCTTCCGCAACCTCTCATTCATGACCTTCGCCGACAAACCCGGAGAAGCTCGGAGAAGCCCACTGGGCCGATTGCATCCGTCAGCGATCAGCCGAAGCAGGCGCACCGACCATTTGCACCCGAGAATGCTTTCGACCATGAGGGCGACGGGAATGTCGCTGCCATGCTGGGACGATGACACCGCTCCAGCCCATGAACGGTCTTTAACCATTACGTACCTACCTTACCGAAAAGTGCCTTCTTGCGAACACTCTGCACATGGGCTAACGTCCATGTTAACGGGACCAAGACGAATGCCCGGAACCCCTTTAAGACGAAAGGAGACAGCCCATGCATGAAACGATGAAGATTCCCGGATACACTTACGGCAGCAACACGGTCGCCAGGTCGCCCGTAACCCTCGCCGACTTCGAACTCATGAAGAAGAGTGTACTGTTCGGTGATGAGGACGTCAAGTACCTGCGCCTCTCGCATGACATTCTGAAGGACCAAGTGGAGGCAATCCTCGACGTCTGGTATGGGTTTGTCGGCTCAAACCCCCATCTGCTCGCCTCGTTCACCAGCAAGAGCGACGGCAACCCGATCGGCGACTACCTCGCCGCGGTCCGCAAGCGCTTCGGCCAGTGGATCCTCGACACCGCACGCGGCGAGTACGACCAGAAGTGGCTTGATTACCAACACGAGATCGGACTACGCCACCACCGCAGCAAGAAGAACCGGACCGACGTCGTTTCGTCCACGGACATCGTGCCGTTTCGCTACCTCTTGGCGCTGGTATTCCCGGTGACGTTCACGCTCAAGCCCTTCCTCGCTAAGAAAGGGCGCTCACCTGAGGACGTGGAGAAGATGCACGCAGCGTGGGTCAAATCTTGTCTCCTCCAGGTAACGCTCTGGAGCCATCCATACATGAAGGACGGCGACTTCTAAAAAACAAATTACGGCGCAAGTCGGCACTCAAGGGACACCGCATAGGCTGCTATACGCGCCTTTAACAAAAGAAGGACAGAGGGGTCAGGTCTATTTTATTGGCATTTTTCTCCCAATCCCCACCCAATCATCTAATCATGCCAACAAAAACATGACACTCATCACCCCTCGAATTTTCCCACATCTTCCGGCGTGACGGAAAGGATCTTCTTTCGCTTCAGAGGGCGCTTGGTTTGCCTTATCAGAGAGGCGAACTTACGTGGAACCTTTTCCTGAAACGCTTCTCTCGCATCCTTCAAAATGTTTTTCTGAAGGGGTGAGGAAAGATCGGCATTCTGGACCACCCTTTTAAAGCGTTCCCTCATGGGATCTGTGATCTGAAGGGCGCCGTTGGGTGGATCGTAAAGCTCGAAAACCATCTTCCAGTAAATGCTCGTCAGTTCCACCGCCTGAAAGAATAGGTCCATGTAGTCCTTGAAGTAAAGGGCAAATTTCTCCGATGTGATCCCATCGTTCTTTAATTCGTCATAAGCGGCTTTATAAGGGCCCAACCACTTGATCCCTCTTAAAATCAGAAGGAGCCCATCCAGCCAATCCTCAATCTCCTTCTCCTCCGGAAAGACACCATGGCTTTCAACAAAAGCCCTCTGTAAAAAATAGCGGAACCAATCCGGAGCATTATGGGAGCTTTGAGGGGCGATGTCCACCCAGCGGTTAAAAGACTTATCCATGAAGTCTTCCTGGGGATAGAGGGTGTGAAAGAGGGCCACGTCCTGATAGATCTCGCATTTCCGGTGAATCTTCCGGTTTTCTCCCCTCCGGTAGTAAGGACCCGCAATCTCATTTACTTTTCGATGAATGATCTGATCAGCCGCCATATGGGAGAGAAACCCGCAGGCAAAGGCAAACTTGTCATCGTCCACGCCCTCCCATTCCTTTTCCTCCCATCGGGTGTCCTTCCAGGCAAGCTCAATGAGGGTAAGTGGAAATTGATTGGGTTCCTTTGAGTGGAGATGATAGGACCATCCATCCACCCCAAGGGGTTTGTCTGACTGCTCAAGGAGGAGGCTTTTTAATCCCTCCCACCGGCTTCCGAAATAGGAGAGATCCGGACCGATGGATCCGAGATTGAGAAAGGGTTTGTGTTCGTCAGCATCAAGAAGGTTGATGAAGGCTTCGTAGGCATCTCTGTCCTGAAGGACTTTGACTGCCTTATTGCAGATCAGGAGATGGGCTATGCTGGCCGGCATACTTGATCCTCCTTTTGTTAAAAAACAGTATTGTCATATTAATTCGGATTGGGAAAGTGGTCAAGATAATTTTGACAATCGGATTGATTGACAGGCGATGCTTGTTTAGACATAATGGATCATGTCCGGAGGGGCACTCACGAATGATGAAAATGACGAATTCCACGAATGGTAACGAATAGTTCTACATTCGTGTCATTCGATATAATTCGTGATATTCGGTTTTATTTTCTACATAATGGGGATGATTTAAAAAACCCGTATGCCTCTTGAATTTGAATCCCTCAGCCATGGCAAGATCGCCTTCGGTTTCTTTAATATCGAAACCGATATGATTCTCCTCAATCAATACTTCCTCTTTGCGGAGGATTTCTGCCAT
>JAGXSW010000254.1 GCA_018333715.1 Syntrophaceae bacterium
CACATGAAGATAGGGAATCCCTAAAAACTCCGCCATAATAAATGCCGCGGCTCCCATGACAGGTGGCATCAACTGGCCATTCCCACCGGCTGCCGTTTCGATTCCCCCTGCAATCTCTGGTTTAAACCCCATTCGCTTCATTAAGGGAATAGTAACTGACCCTATTGTCACCACATTGGCCACACCACTTCCTGAGATGGATCCAAAAAAAGCACTGGCTACCACTGCGACCTTGGCCGGACCACCTCGAGTATGTCCAACGAGCGAAAAGGCCATTTTCATAAAGTAGTCCATCGCCCCTGTCTTTTCGAGGATGGCTCCGAAAAGGACGAAAGCAAAGACGAAGGTAGAGGAGACCCATAGGGGCACACCAAAAATGCCTTCCATGGTAAGATAGAGATGATCCACCACTCTCCGGAACCCATATCCCCGGTGGGCAAGGAGATCGGGCAAATACGGTCCAACAAATGCATAAGTGATGAAGATGGCCGATATGAGGGGAAGGGGCAACCCAATCGCCCTTCGTGCCGCTTCCAGGACAAAGAGGATGGTGATCACGCCCATCACGACGTCTAATGGAGACGGATTACCGATCCTTTTGACCAGATCGGCATAAAAGAGGGTGACATAAATGGCGCCAAACCCTCCTATGGCTGCCAGGATCAGGTCGTAAACCGGGATCTCTTTCGTTCTTGACCTTTTGGTCATCGGATAGAATAAGAAACAGAGAACCAGGGCAAAACAGAGATGGATCGAACGTTGAAGCGTTCCGGTCATTGTCCCAAAGATGGCTGTATAGAGCTGAAAACAGGACATTGCAATGGCGATCGTCCCGGAGATATAGAATAGGACCCCTTTGAGTCGGCGCGCTCCATAATCCGCTCCTTCGGCGATCTCCTTTGATTTTTCTAACGAAACCTGGTCCGGTGCGTTTTTATCGGCTTCCATATCTGAAAATGACCTCCCAAAATAGTGGATAGGACTTTACCCCGATGGTCATCACCTCTCCCTCCTTGAAGGAAGAAAACTCCAATCTCTCACCTTTAAAAATCATGGCCTGTCCGGTCATGGGGGAAACAAAGAAAGAGAAATATTCCATCTCCAGAGCATCCGTCTTTACTTTGATCTTCCCGCCTTCAAACGTTACATCCTTTTCCATGGAAGGAAGACCAGGTCCGTAGGATTCGAATCGGGTCTCGACAGGCTTGATCTTTTTGCCGGAGGTGATGAGGAAGTATCCGGTGACAGGTGTTTTGTCTACGGAATGGATGTAAGAAAACTCAAACCCTTCGCCCGGAGAAACTTTTCTTAAAAAAACGATCAGGCCATCCCTCTTACCTCTCACCTCTAATGTGGATACCGGATATAAAGCGATGGCCAGAAAAAAAACGAAGAGGAGGCATCCCCACTTCCACCTGAAAGTAAGATACCTCCCCTCTTGTCTCCTATTTTTTAGAAAGCCCCAATTATCCCCCTCTCCCCTGGCGCCTGCCCGCCGAATCCCGCAAGCGGGAGCAGGCGGGGGAGAGAGCGGGGGTGAGGGGAAGCATAAATAGTTTATTTCTTCAACCCTTTCTCTTTATAGAATTTGTCTGCCCCCGGATGGAGGGGAATGGGCATTCCGATGAGGGCTTTTTCCAATTTCACCTCTTTGCCTTTGGCATGGGCGGTTTCGATTCGGCTGATGTTCTCCCACATCGCCTTTGTAATACGATAGACCATATCCTCTTCCATCTCAGCTTTGGCGACCAATATGGCCAGAACAGCCACAGTGGGAACATCGCCTATCCCCTTATATATACCGGCAGGGATTCTGTCCTTCGCGTAGAAGGGATATTTCTTGACCAGTGCATCTGCCTCAGCGCCGTCAATCGGAACGATCAGGGTCTCTATCATGAGGGCTGGATCAACGATCGCAGAAGCTCCAACTCCAACGGTATAAAAGGCGGCATCAATTCGCCCGTCTTTGAGATAATCCGCAGATTCCGCGGCTGATAATCTCTCAACTTTGCTCAGGTCTTCAAACTTCAGCCCATATGCTTCCAGAATCTGGATGGCATTCTGTTCTGTCCCGCTTCCCAACGGACCCACAGCCACCTTTTTCCCTTTGAGGTCTCTAACCGATGCGATCTTCGCATCTTTTCTCGCGTGAATATGGCAAGCTTCGGGATAAAGAGCGGCAACTCCGCGGATATTGGGCACTGCTTTGTCAAACATCGGTTTCGTTCCCTGAAGGGCATAAAAAGCGATATCATTCTGCAGAATGGCCAGATCCGCATCGCCGGAAGCAATCAACTTGGCATTGGCAACCGAGGCGCCTGAGGATTCCACCGTAATCTTAATGTCAGGGAGTTTCTCATGAGCAATTCTCGAAAGCGCGCCCGCTAACGGGAAATAGACGCCCACCACCCAACCGGATGCGATGGAGACGAACTTCCTCGAACCATACGCCAGATCAGAACGCATGGCCGAAACGAAAACCACCAGACACAAAATCATCACTCCGACAAACAATTTTCTTTTCATCACAACCCCTCCTTTTATTATTAGAAATAGATTACAAAAACAACGGGTTAATACCTTCCGAATTTTCTTATCACCCCCCTTCCTCAATTAATACCATTATCTATATGAATTTGGCCCACTTGTCAAATATTTTTCAAAAAATAAAAGCGACGAGAACCATTTCCAATCTAAAAAAAATATGCTATTAAAGACCTAATAAGGAACTCAAGAAAGCAGGAAAGAGGCGTTTGGAGGATCCTTTGTTAAAAAAGGCACTTCTTTAAACCCTCCCAGCCCTTAGAAAATAGATCAAAGGATTTTACTGCTGTCTCTGTCAGACGGGCACGAAACCTTAAATTTGGTTTAATTCCTGCATTCCTGGCTTCCTAAACCAACCGGAGGTGTACCTCATGAACTTCTTCGATCTCTATCGACAAAAAACCCCCCTCTCAGAAAAGCTTTTTAAAAGATCGAAAGGGGTGATGCCAGGAGGTATCTCCCATAATGTCCATTACTTTCCACCCTACCCCTTCTTCCTTAAGGAGGCAAAAGGTTCTAAAATTCGGGATGTGGATGGAAACGAATATATCGATCTCTGGATGGGCCACTACACCCATATCCTCGGCCATCATCCTGAAATCATCGTCGAAGCCATCAATCAGCAATTAAAAGAGGGAATTCACTGGGGCATCCTCTTTGAAAAACAGGTCGAGTGGGCTGAGCTCGTTCAACAATTGATCCCTTCTGCAGAGATGGTTCGTTTCTGCTGCTCCGGAACCGAGGCAACCATGTATGCGGTTCGCCTCGCACGGGCATTTACAAGGAAGAATACTATTTTAAAGATAGCCGGAGGCTGGCATGGCGCCAACTCTGACCTCTCTGTGGGAATCAAAATGCCCTATGAAAGAGAAGAAAGCCTCGGGCTCCTGCCTGAACTCCAGCATTACACAAAGACCATCCTTTTTAATGATCTCCCAGGGACACTCGAAATGATCCATCAAAACAGGAATGATCTGGCAGGAGTCATTCTTGAACCTGTTGTGGGTGAGGGTGGATTCATCCCTGCCACCGAAGAATATCTGAGAATGCTTTGTTCCGAGACGGAAAAATTGGGAGCTCTTCTCATCTTTGACGAGGTGATCTCCGGATTCCGGGTCGGTCTCGGAGGAGCTCAGAGACTTTTTAATATCCTCCCGGACCTTACTACTCTCGGGAAGATTATTGGCGGAGGAATGCCGGTTGGGGCGCTCGTGGGAAGAAAGGAGATCATGGAAAAGACCTCACCTGAAAGGAAGGCAGACAAATGGGAGAAGATTTTAATTGGCGGCGGGACGTTCTCTTCCCATCCGCTGACCGTGGCCGCCGGAATAGCCATCCTTTGTTATTTAAGAGATTTTG
>JAGXSW010000255.1 GCA_018333715.1 Syntrophaceae bacterium
AGGGATCTTATCTCCGGAGCAACGACATCCTGCAATGCCTGTTTTACATCTTCATAGACGCCCATATATTATCTCCTTACTAAAGTCTATAATTAATTTAAGGCATTTGTCAATTCAAATTCTTACAGGGAGCGGAGGATTCTGACGATATCGTCTCCGACCTGATCTGTCTTTGAGCGGCCTCCGAGATCAATCGTCCTCACCTTTTTTTCAGCGAGATTCTTTTTGACCGCCTGGTAGAGGAGATCTCCTGCCTCTGTCTCCCCAAGATAGTCAAGCATCATCCTGGCTGTCAGAATGGCGGCAACGGGATTGGCCAGGCCCTTCCCAACAATATCCGGAGCAGAGCCGTGGACCGGATCAAAAAAACCGGGATAGGTTTTATCCTTTGGATTGAAACTTGCTCCTGGCGCCAGACCCATGCCTCCTGTCACAGAGGCGGTTAGGTCTGAAAGGATGTCGGCAAAGAGATTCGAAGCCACGATCACATCATATCCTCCCGGATTTCTGACGACATCCATGCAGGCGGCGTCGATCAGTTTTGATTCGGTCCGGATTTCAGGATATCTGGCTGCCGCCTCCTTAAAGATTCTGTCCCAGAGGACCATTCCATATCGCTGGGCATTCGACTTGGTAACAGAGGTGACCTTCTTTCTGCCTTTTTCTCTGGCATAGTCGAAAGCAAAGGTGATGATTCTTTCAATTCCCTTGCGTGTGAAGAGACCGCTCTGGATAGCCAACTCACTTTCTTCGACTCCGACGATTCCACCGATATTCGAATATTCTCCCTCTGTATTCTCCCGGATGACCACAATATCGATCTCGCCATCAGAGACTTTTGCCAGTGGGGATTCCACTCCGTTGAAGAGATAGACAGGCCTGAGGCCCACATAGAGGTCAAATCCAAATTTGATGGGGAGGAGAAGTCCGTGAAGGGTCACATCATCAGAGATTCTTGGATCGCCTACCGCCCCGAGATAGATGGCGTTAAAATCCTTCAGGACATCGAGGCCATCCTCAGGCATCATTCTTCCATGTTGAAGATAATATTGGCTACTCCAGGGAAAGGATCGAAATTCGAATTGGATATTCTCAAAGACCTCAGAGAGGGCCTTCAAACACTTAATCCCCTCTGAGATTACCTCATTTCCAATTCCATCCCCCGGGATGACAGCAATTCTATGAAATGTTTTCATTGCCTCCTAAAAAATATATACGAATATAGCACGAATTGCAGCGAATCACACGAATAGATTCTAACCCATGAAATCTGAGAATTTCCTTCCAACATTCAAAGAATAAAAAGCTGTCATGCCGAACTTGGTTCGGCATCTCGTTTGGGCTTGAACCTCAGATCCTGAAACAAGTTCAGGATGACAGGTCTTGGAAATTTCAAATATTTTTGTTTAGGTTTTATTTGTGAAATTCGTTATCATTCGGGTAATTCGTCCTTTGAAGGTGACTACCCCTACTTATATTTTCTGTATTGATAAACGGCTATTTCTTCCTCATCTTTGCAAATTGGATGGCTGCTACAAGGGCGAGCAACCCAAAACCAATCAAGTCTGTTGTCCATCCCGGTTTGATCAGGGTTAAGGCTGCCACCATCAGAATGATCCGCTCTATCCAATGAGCCCTCTTCAAGAACCATCCCTGAACCGCAGCCGCGAGGGCCATCGTCCCTAAGAGTCCTGTGATGATAACCAAGGTAATTTCAGCGGCGCTGCCCACGAGAACCATGGCTGGCCCATAAATGAACATATAGGGAATGATAAATCCGGCGATTGCAAATCTCATCCCCTGCCATCCCACATCCCATGTCTTTGCATTGGCAATGGCCGCAGCGGCGAATGAAGCCAAAGCAACCGGAGGCGTCAGAGCCGAGAGGCAGGCAAAGTAAAAAATAAAAAGGTGGGCCGCAATAGGAGGGACATTGAATTCTCTTGTCAGAGCCGGCCCCAGGACAGAGGCCGAGATGGCGTAAGCCGCCGTGGTGGGCATACCCATCCCAAGGACAATTGCAATGACCATAGTAAAGATCAACGCTAACAAGAGGATTCCCCCGGAGTAGTCAAAGATGATCATGGCAAATTTCTGTCCGAGTCCTGTTAGCGAAAGGATGCCGACGATGATTCCGGCAGCCGCACAGGTGGCTGCTATTTCAATGGCTCCCCTGGCGCCTTTGGAGAGGGTGCTGATAATGCTTTTAATTCCAAGCCGGCTTGCCTTTCTGAACCAGCTCACAATGATGAGAGAGATGATGGCAAACATTGCGGAGCGAAAAGGGGAATACATGAGGACCATCAGTGAGATACCCAAAACGACAAGGGGAATAAGAAGGTACCCTTTGTCCATCATGACGCCTCTGAAAACAGGAAGTTCCTCCTTTTTCACCCCCCATAGCCCGGCCGAGGCGGCATAGAAGTCGATCATCCAGTAAGAAGCGGTGTAGTACAAGGCCGCAGGGATGATGGCTGCCAGTGCCACCTGGGAATAGGGGATTCCCAGTATCTCGGCCATGAGAAAGGCGCCCGCTCCCATGACCGGGGGGACGATCTGCCCGCCGGCGGAGTTCATCGCCTCGATAGCCCCTGCCATGTGGGGCTTGAATCCGGCATGTTTCATCAAGGGAATATTGAAGACCCCATCGACCACAACATTGGCGACGGAAGAGCCGGAAGCCGTCCCGATAAAGGCGCTTGATATGATAGAAACTTTTCCGGGCCCTCCTCGATAACGGCCTGCCGCGCAGCGGGCGAGGTCAACAAAGAATTTCCCCGCGCCGGAAACCTCAATGAAGGCTCCGAACAGGACGAAAAGGAAGATATAGTGAGCGGAGGCCAGAATCGGAAGGCTCAGTATCCCATCCAGGCTGAAGAGATAGGTCATCATCCTGGGCCAGGAGTATCCCCTATGGTAGAAAAGGCCGGGCATATAATTTCCAAAATACCCGTAGAGAACAAAGATGGCAGCTAAAATGGCTAAAGGCCAGCCGGTGGCCCTTCTTGCCATCTCCCAGACTGCAATGACAAATAAGATCGAAAAGAAAAAGTCCCATTTATTCGGAACAACACCCACGCGATAGATCCATTCGTCAAAAACGATAAAAATGTATGCAGCGGGAACGACGATGAGAAGGATGAAGAGGTAATCAAAAAGGTGGATTCTGTCGCGGGGTGATTTCTTCCAACCGGGCACCAGGGCAAAGACAAGGACGCCTGCAAAGACCACATGCATGGTCCTGAAATACCAGGGGTCGATGGCTCGAATCGTCAACACATAGATGTGAAAGAGACTCATGGCAAGTCCGATCACAAAGACTGCCTTGGAGACAATGCCTGTCAGTTCCCTTCCACCCGAGACCTCGATATCTTTGATATGCATCTCTTCCAGTTTATGCGCAACCTCTTTGATATCGACTACTTTTTCCTCATTCATGTCTCCCTCTCTCTAAAAATGTGCGGATGACCGTTTTCAACGGATCATCCGCAACCACTCTAACCACTCTTTAACATCACGAACTTATTTCAAGATCAACTTGTCCGGGAGTTTGATTCCTTTTTCCCTGTAATATTTCACGGCTCCGGGGTGAAGGGGGATGGGGCTGTGAACAATGGCTTCAGGTTTTGTCTCCTTCGCGGATGCATGGGTGGCGATCAGAATATCCACATTCTCAAAAGTCTTTTTCACGACCTCATAGACGAAATCTTCAGGCGCATCTTTGTGCACCGTCATGAAGTTCCAGATGGTGACGGTTTCAACCTCAAAGTCTTTATTGCTTTTATAAAGACCTTTGGGGAGAGCGGCTTTTGAGATATAAGGATGTTTGGCGATGAATTTATCTGCATCGACACTGGAGACTCCAAAAACATTCGTTTCATGTGTGGTCTCGACCTCGGTGATGAGCCCCCAGGGAAGCCCCACTGTCTGCCCATTGGCGTCGAGCATCCCGTCTTTGAGCTGGGAGTTGAGGTCAGCGGAGCCGGCGTTGACAACCCTTCCGGGTTTAATCCCAAGGATTTCAAAGACTCTTGGCCAGTAGGTGGCAGGGGTGCCGCCAATCGGACCCACGCCAACGCTTTTCCCTGCGAGGTCATGGAGGCTCTTGATTCCCGATTTTTTAAGCGCATACATCTGAAAGTAAGATGTGTACATGGGGAAGATAACCCTTGGGTTTTGGTGCTTTCTCCCCTTCGCCCAGCCTTCTCCGGTCCACCCCTCCCAGAGCGGTCCGGCAGTGGCAGGCCCAAAATCGACCTGTTTGGCGTCCACCAACTGGGTGTTGTGAACAGGACCTCCGGTCACCTCCACATTGCCAGGAATGCCCATTTTGTCATTTAACAATTTGGCATATCCACCCATCCAGATAAAAAAGACACCGCCCACAGGAGCGGCTCCGATGGTTACTGACTTCGGCCAACCCGGCTTCACCTGGGCTTCACATAGGCCAAGAGGAAAGGCAATGCTAATCGCAACGACACTGAAGAGAATAAATAATCGTTTCATTTGTAAACCTCCTTTTTTGAAATTGATTTAATTGCCGTTCTTATCTATCATTTAACTTTTTTTTTGTCAACATAAATTCTCAACATAAATTCTCAACGGATTTACCCCGTTAGAAATAATGCCCCGCTCGGTTTCGAGTCCCGTTGTAGCGGGACTGGAATTTCTAACGGGGTTCACTGTTAATATTCAGCACTTGCGTATGCGGCAGAATGACAATTTCAGAAGCGGCGCGCCTGAAATCGGATCGCCTGGCCTGCAGGTGACGAGGAGGTTGACATTGGCTTCTGCCCAGCCAGGCGGGAGGTTGACCACACCCGGAAGGATACCCTCCGTAATGTGGGCCTTAATTTTTATGGAGTCAATCACCGCCAATCCACTTCCATCCGGTCTCCATTCATAATTCCATATTCTCTGCTATCTCAAGATAGATTCCAAAAGGATATCTTCTGTGGGTCAATCCCCAACTTTTCGATTTCTTAGGCCAAAAATTGAATATTATTCAAATATTTAACTTATTGTAATTTAACAAATAAATACTTGACAATATTTTATATATGTATTATAAATGAACGTAATTCAATTATTTGTATCATTTTAGTTCTTTAAAACAATAATGATAGAGGACACAGGTCAGGGATGCTGGAGAAGCCTTAGAGCGGATACCTTTAATCAAACGATATCCACGGTCAAAAGGTAAATCAACGTTTCAAGAATTTCCTTGTCAACAATGATCATCCCTATAAAGACCGCATTCTAAGGCTTTGGAAGCATTCCTGGCCTGTGGCCAACTCCGTTTCAAAGGGCTAAAGTGTTACAATTATTTTATTCTCTATGTCCAAGAAAAACCTTAAAAAACAACAGATCATTGAGGCCGCCATAGAAGTCTTCAGCAAAAACAATTTTCAAAATTCCACCATTTCTCAAATTGCTCAAAAGGCAGAGGTCGCAGAAGGGACAATCTATCAATACTTCAAAAATAAAGAGGACCTATTCTTTTCCATTCCGGTTGAAAAAACAAAAGATTTTTGCAGGGAACTTGAATTACATTTACAAGGAATTACAGGAACTTTTAGTAATATTAGAAAATTTATCTGGTATTACCTCTATTTTTTTAAAATGAATCCTGGATACGGCAGAACGTTGATGCTGGAGATGAGGGTCAACAAAAGTTTTGCTAAAACCAAAGCCTACGACTCATTTAAAAATTTGACCGACAGAATTCTGGAAATCATCAAAGAAGGGCAGGAGGAGGGTGTTATTCGAAAGGACGTGAACATCTTTATCACCCGGCAATTGATCCTGGGTATTTTAGAACATGTTGTCACCCGGTGGTTGCTCAAGGGTGAAACCTATGATGTATTGGAACATTATCAAGATGTGAGCGATTTGGTTCTTCATGGAATCGGCTTATCTAAAGGGGAATAACAAAAGAACGATTAGGGAGGTGGCGTGCATGGGAGACGGAAAAGCGAAGTGGGTGGCTACGGATTGTACGATTTGTTATCACAGTTGCGGGATGAATGTCCTGGTTGAGGATGGGAAGATCAAAAAAGTGGAGGGGCTCAAAGACCATCCCCTGAACAAAGGTGGACTCTGCCCCAAAGGGGAAAGAGCCATTGAAATGGTCTATCACCCTGATCGCCTCAAATATCCCCTGAAGAAGGTGAAGGGAAAGTGGGAGAGATTGACGTGGGACGATGCCCTGTCAGAAATTGCTGATCAACTGCAGAGACTGAAAAAGGAATTTGGGCCGGACATCCTGAGCATCTTTTCCGGCTCCATCGGAGTTGAAAACTTTGAGATGATGGAATTGGCCCAGCGATTTAAAGGAGCGTTCGGCACTCCCAATTTTATCTCTGTGGAGGGGATCTGCTATCGAATGCGCATCAGGGCCAGGCAGATGACTTTTGGAAAGTATCCGGTTGAAGAAAGGGATACCAAACTTTATGTTCTCTGGGGCCACAATCCCGAGCAATCTGATTTTCCCTTGGATCTGGCCATTCAGGAAAATCTCCCGAAAGGATCAAAAATAGTGGTGATCGATCCGAAGAGAATTTCTCTGGCGAAGAAGGCAGAGATGTATCTGCCCATTCGTCCGGGGACAGACGGCGCGCTCGCCCTTGCCATGATGCATGTCATCATCAAAGAGAATTTGTACGACAAGGACTTCATCGAGAAATGGACTTATGGATTTGATAAATTAGTGGTTCATATTGAACCCTATACGCCGGAATGGGCGGAGACAATCACATGGATTCCGGCTGAAGACATCAAGAAACTTGCGCGGCTTTATGCCACGGTAGAAAACGCCAGTATTTTCCAGGGGACGAATACTCAAGACCAGACGGCAAACGGAACACAGAATAGCCGTGCCTTTGCCATCCTTCAGACGATCACAGGGAACATCAATAATCCGGGGGGGTGGGTGATCAGTCCCAGGCTTTCCCTGACCGGTTTGGGTATTTCCACCGATAGAACTCCCATTGGCGCCGAAGATTACTCACTCTTTTATGAGATTTGGGGCAGGAAAAGCCCCTATGGCCAGGTGATGTGTTTTCCTGAAAGCGTTCCTGACGTGATCAAGGCCCTGATCGTGACAGGAGGAAATCCGGTTGTCAGCATGCCCGATTCGAATGCCTTCCGGGAGGCGATGAAAAAGCTCAATCTTTTAGTGGTTCTGGATCTCTTTATGACGGAGACCGCGGAACTCGCTCATTATGTGCTTCCGGCATGCACGCACCTTGAGAAGAATGGGCTGGCTTACAGCTACAACGTCTGTCACGGGATGCCCTACCTGATGTTGAGGAAAAAGACGATTGAGCCCTTGCACGAGAGCAAGTCAGAGTTTACGTTCTGGAAGGAATTGGCAATGAAGACGGGGATGGGAGACGTTTTCCCGTGGGAGACCGATGAAGAGGTGGTGGA
>JAGXSW010000256.1 GCA_018333715.1 Syntrophaceae bacterium
AAGGTCTTCAACAGATGGGAAGCAAACCTCTCGAAGAAGATCAATTATCTCAACGCATTGATTGTATTTACAGATAAGGTGTCCCATATGGCAAGAAAGGAGGCGATGGACGTGGCAAGAAACAGGCAAATCCCCATTTTAATGTTTCATTCGAGCGGGATATCTACGCTTAGGAACGGCTTGGATTTTATCAAAAATCGCAAGAAAGGAGAATGAATATAAACTTCGGGAAGATAAAGATGATTTGAGAAAAGACATATGGCAAATGTCTCTTGCATCGGAAGTGGTGGTTGCCGATGGTCTATCTCTGATTGGCAATATCGGCGTTGAAAGAAACGAAGAAAAAGGCAAAAGCACGCATCCTGCTTTTATACTGAGAGGCATCAATTATTCGATATTAAAGTCTTTTGATGTGAACTTTGGCGTCAAAGGCGGACTCAACAAGCCGGAGACCGACTTAACATTCCTTGCAGGAATTGCATTGAGGTTTTAGATAATGAAATTCAGCGTCATCCATGAACTGCCGGACAGGTTGAGGATTAAGTTATTTATTCCGCGAGGGTATTCCTTTGATGTTGATGCGCTCAAGGGGATTGAAGGGACAAGGGCTGTTTCCTTTAATCAGAGGACCGGCAGTCTTCTCATCAGGCACAATAGCAACGGCTCGACAAAAAAGGCGCTGCTAAATGTTCTGGAAAATACACCCCTCACCCTTCCCCTCTCCCACAAGGGGAGAGGGGGGAAAATAGGAGGGAGTGAGGGGGAAGGCGGTAGTCTCCGGGAAAAGAAAAGGGCTGCTATAAAATCAGGGGGGCTTTTGCTTGCCTCACCCTTGATCCCTTTACCATTGAAGCCGTTTATTGCCTTTTACGGAGCGATGCCCATATTTAAAAAAGGCATTAAATCTCTTTTAAACAGCCGTTTAAATGTGGATGTCCTTGATACATCAGCTATAGGCGTTGCCATGGGCATGGGGGATTACAGGACGGCAAGCGTAATTTCCTTTTTGTTGAAAGTCGGCTATTACCTTGAGGAATGGACAAAGAACAAATCAAGAAAGATGCTTACCAGCGCATTTAAGATTGGCGATGAATACGCATGGGTGAGAAATAACGGCTCTGAATACATGGTCAGGTCATCAGAACTCAAAGAGGGAGATATTGTTGTTGTAAGGTCAGGCAGCCTCATCCCTGTTGACGGCGCTGTTATTGAAGGCGAGGCAATGGTTAACCAATCATCCATGACAGGAGAGCCGTTGCCTGTGATGAAAAGACAGGGGCTGACGGTTTATGCGGGCACGGTTGTTGATGAGGGGACGATTGCTGTAAAGGCTAACAATGTTGGCATGGAGACGAGGGTTGCAAAGATTGTAAAAACCATAGAAGAGTCAGAGGCGCTTAAGGCAGATGTCCAGAGCCATGCAGAGAGGCTTGCCAACAGGATTGTGCCTTATTCATTCTTATTAAGCGGGCTGGCCTATGCCTTAACAGGAAATTTAGTTCGTGCTGCCTCTGTGCTGTTGGTTGATTATTCCTGCGCCATTAAGCTCTCAACCCCTCTGGCAATAATGTCGGGTATGATAAGGTCAGCCAATGAAGGGGCTCTGATAAAAGGCGGGAAATTTATAGAAAAATTGTCAAAGGCAGATGTCTTTGTCCTTGACAAGACAGGGACGCTTACAGAGGCGTCTCCGAAGATCATGGAAGTAGTGGCATTTAACGGTTATGACAGGGATTATATCCTTAAATACGCTGCCTGCGTGGAAGAACATTTTCCACATCCTGTTGCAACAGCAGTTGTAAAAAAGGCGAAAGACGAGGGAATTATTCATAAAGAAGAGCACAGCGAAGTTGAATACATTGCGGCGCACGGCATAGCATCGCAAGTTAACGGCAAAAGGATACTCGTTGGGAGCGGACATTTCGTTATGGAAGACGAAAAAATTGATGACTCCTGCTGCAGGGAAATTATACATAAAGTTTCATCAGAAGGATATTCAATTCTTTATGTGGCAATTGATAATAAATTAGCCGGGCTTATAACTATTGAAGACCCTGTCAGAAAGGATGCCGTGAGATTTATATCAGAACTGAGAGGAGCAGGCATGAAAAAGATAGTCATGCTCACCGGAGATACGGATACCTCGGCAAGGAATATCACAAAACAACTCAGCATAACGGAATATTATTCACAGGTACTGCCCGACGCAAAGAGTGAAATAGTAAAGTCCTTTAAAAACATGGGATACACCGTGGCAATGGTGGGAGACGGGATAAATGATTCTCCGGCATTGTCATATGCAGATGTCGGCATATCCATGAAGCATGGCGCCGACATAGCAAAAGAGGCATGCGATGTCCTGCTTTTAGATGGGAACCTCATGTCCATTATCGATGCAAAAAATATAAGCGCAAAGGTTATGGATACTATCAGGCAGAATTTTAAATATATAATCGGCATCAATTCATCATTAATAATTTTAAGCATTGCCGGCTTATCCACGCCTGCGTTTTCGGCATTCATGCACAATGCCTCTACCGTGCTTTCAGCATTAAACAGCATGGGGATTCTTACAGAGACTAAAAAAAGAGGAGTTTTATGAGACTGCCGAGTGTACTGATGAGAGTGACAATGACAAGTAGATACAGTTTTTCAAATCTTTTATTAATGCTTTCATTCATAGAGTCAAAGCGTTTATTAACACTGTCATTCATAGAGTCAAAGCGTTTATGGATTTCTTTGATGTCGCCTTTAAGCTCAATAATCTCTCTATGGATAATATCCAATTCTCGAAAGACAAAAGGGAATGGGTCTGCTTTGAACTCAACCTGTGGTTTATATTCTGTTGTTTCAGGCATGAATTTATTCTATCAGGGTATTCGTCCATTGTCAACAGCAATCATCATTGCAACTATCGCCTCTCGATGTAAATCGCTTTACGGAGGTGTGAGATGATAATCAAGACTATCAGGCAATGGCTGGAGGGAATATGATTGCAAGCATGATTGACGGCCGTATGAGAATACGGAATTCAAAACT
>JAGXSW010000257.1 GCA_018333715.1 Syntrophaceae bacterium
GAAACGATCTTCTCATCACCCCCACCTTAATCCTCCCCCATCAAGGGGGAGGAGATATTTTTAGGAATTGGATACCCCCCGCAGATCTGCTGTGGGGCACTTTATTCGAGAACGCCAGAGAGAGCGGCATCTGCTGCCCCGATTGCTCCTATGTAATCGGGATCCTCCGGAACAATGACCGGCATCTCAATATTCTTTTGGAGAGAGTCGACGAAAGCAACATTTTTAGCCATTCCACCGACGAGCACCACATCCTTTTCCAGGCCCACGATCCGGGCGACTGAGCCGACTCTACCCGCAACAGCGTCCATCACAGCCCTGGAGATATCGGACTTGGAGGTCTTCTGATGGATGAGGGAGACCACTTCCGATTCTCCAAAGACAGCGCACTGAGCATTCATGGGAATGGACTTTGTGGAATCGAGCGCGATCTTCGCCATATCTTCAACAGAGACCTCCAGGGCCCGCGACATGGCTTCGACAAATGTCCCGGTTCCGGCGGCGCACTTGTCATTGATGGCAAAATCTAAAACCTTTCCTTCAGGACTCACCTTGATGGAACGGCTTTCTTCAGCTCCGACATTGATCACCGTCCTCGCATTGGGGAACAATTTGATCACCACCCGTGCATCCGCGGCCGCATCTGCGATGGAACCATTGGCAAAGGCAACCCGTTTGGCCCCGCTTCCCGTTGCCACCACACGCTTCACATCTTTTCTTGTCAGGCCCGCCTGCTTGAGCGCCTGCTCATACAAGGCCTCGACCGCCTCTGCCTTTTTGATTCCCGTAGGAGAGGTTCCCTTTCCTACAATCTGACCCTCTTTCTTGATCACGATATGTACATTCTTACCACCGACATCAATGCCTGCAACTATCATTTCTGCTCCCTTTCCATTTATGCAACTTTCTTCAGTCCTAATGTCTCACGCTCAAAGCCGCCCACATCATCTTCCCGTTCAGTTCTCCTTCTGCTGATAGCCTGAGGGCATAGTCTTGGTCTTTAAATGGTATAACTGATTGATATTGTTTATATTATGTTCTCTCAAAACTCTAAAAAACTACCCACACACCCAAAGGAGAACCTGTCTCCGAGTTCCTGATGAAGTCGGAATGCGGATCTCATACCTGTGCAATTAACTTCCCCTACGGTATTTTCGCAAAGAATGGTTATCTTCATAATCCTCTTATTCTTCCCTTAATTTATTTACAGTTTGTTATGACCGGTTCGTGACCCGCAAGCAATGAGAAATCCCCTTTTCGCAGGTCGGGAGACCTGCTTCCACCCGGGTAGATTCGCCTGCCTGCCGGTAGAAAGGGGTCTCCTGACCCGAATGGTGAGTGTGATTCAGAATTATTTCCTTTCCAAAATGCCAAGGGCTTCTTTGACCAGATTTTTCTCGTGTTCATAATCCGTCATCCTCTGGATCATGATCTCCTGGGCCATCACCGGGCCTGCTCCATGCCAGGCGCCAACTCCATGCTGACCGGCTGTCCAGTTCTAAGGAAGTTTCGTCACTTTTATGATATAGTCAATTTGAGATTTTGGTTGTCAATAGATATCGTTTGATTAGAATTTTTTTTATGTTATATTAAAACGCAATTTTAATCAATCCTTTATGATGTGTTTGTCACCTACGAACAATGCTCCCCCCCACCCAACCCTCCCCCTCGAGGGGGGAGGGCAAGGGAGGGGGTGACAAAGCTATTTTCTGAGCAATGGAAAGAAAGTAATGCTCACAGTTGATGAGGCTCTGAATAAAACCCTTTCTCATATCCAGCCCCTGGGATTTGAGAAGGCATCCATTCTGAATGCCCTTGGTCGGGTGATTGCGGAGGATATGATTGCCCCCCGTGATCTTCCCCCTTATGATAATTCTGGGATGGATGGGTATGCGGTCAGGTATGAAGATATCCAGGAGGCTTCTGAAAAAAAACCTGTCCGATTAGAAGTGATTGAAGATCTTCGCGCTGGATTCACTTCTGACAAAACAGTCCAGAAGGGTCAGACCATAAGAATTATGACCGGCGCCCCCATCCCCAAAGGCGCTGATGCAGTTGTGCCTGTTGAGGAGACGGAGAGAGGAAACGGTTTTGTCTTCATCCTTAAGACTGGTTTTCCCGGCGGGTATATCCGAAGGGCTGGGGAGGATGTGAAGAGGGGAGATCGGGTGATCACCAAAGGGGATATCATCCGTCCGTCAGAAATTGGAATGCTTGCCTCAATGGGAAGGTCATTCGTCTCGGTTTATCAAAGGCCATCAGTGGCGATCCTCTGCACCGGTGAGGAACTGGTGGATGTGGGTGAAAGCCTGGATGGGGTGAAGATCGTCTCCAGCAATTCCTACACATTGGCCGCCCAGGTCAGGGAGTGCGGAGCAGTCCCGATTCAATTGGGGATTGCGAAAGACCGAAAAGATGAGATTAAAGAGAAGGTCCTTCAGGGGCTTCGGTCTGATGTTTTTGTTTCGTCAGCGGGTGTCTCCGTAGGGGATTATGATTTCGTCAGGGATGTCCTGAAGGAACTGGGCGTAGAGATGATATTCTGGAGAGTCGCAATGAAGCCAGGGAAACCCGTGGCTTTCTGGATGTTTGATGGAAAACCAGCCTTCAGTCTTCCGGGAAATCCTGTTTCCTCGATGGTCACGTTTGAGCAGTTTGTAAGGCCGGCGCTTCTTAAGATGATGGGCCATCGGCAGATCTTCCGGCCTGTGATAGAGGCTGTTCTAAAGGAGGAAATTCGTAAAGAGCCTGGGAAAAAACATTTTATCCGGGCCATGGTCTCATTTGAAAACGACGGCTACTTCGTCACGACCACAGGACCGCAGGGTTCAGGAATATTGAGATCCATGGTGAAGGGCAATGGCCTTATCGTCATCCCCGAAGGCCAAGAGATTGTCAGGGCAGGGGAGAAAGTCAAAGTGCAATTACTTAATAGTTCGGAGTTATGAGTTCGGAGAAATGACATTTGTGGATGTCGCCCTGAACTTGTTGATTCACATTCGTTCATCCCTTCGGGCCAGGGTCTGGTTCGTAGAATAGCGAATAAAGTATATTACGGAGAGATGCCGAAACAAGTTCGGCATGACACTTTTGGGATTCTATCTTTTTTAAAACTCCGAACTCCTAACTCCGAACTCAAAACTGGAGCGAAGCGACTATGATTCCCATCATTTCTATTGTTGGAAAATCGGACAGCGGAAAGACCACTTTTATTGAGAAGCTGGTGCCGGAACTTGTCCGCAGGAGTTACCGGATCGCAACCGTGAAGCACGATGTCCACGGGTTTGAGGTGGACCGGGAGGGAAAGGATAGCTGGCGGCATAAGCAAGCAGGCGCCCATACAGTCATCATTTCCTCTCCCACTAAAGTCGCACTGATCCGGGATGTGGAGAAGGATTTACGGTTGGATGAAATCCGGGACAAGTTGGTTCAGGATGTAGACCTTATTCTTTCAGAGGGCTACAAAAAGGATGTGCAACCGAAGATCGAAATCTTCAGAACGGAAAAGCACAAGGAGCTTCTCTGCACAAAGGAGGATAATCTTACTGCCATCGTATCGGACAAGGAGTTTGATGTTGGAGTCTCCTGCTTCTTTCTCGATGACATCAAAGGGGTAACTGATTTTATCGAAAAGAGGTTCCTCAAATCGAAAGGGGAAGAAGAGATTACCCTTAAAGTGGATGGCAGAAACGTTCCCTTAAAACCTTTTATCAGAGATTTCCTGTTAGGATCGATTAAGGGAATGATCCGTTCATTGAAGGGATGCGAGAAACCCAAAAAAATTGAGATTCAAATCGAAGATTAAATCTGAAGCCTATCCTGGACCTGTTTTCTCCATTCTTGCAGTTCTTTGACCTGTAACTCCAGACTGGAGAGTCGGTTGTCCAGTTCGGAAAAGGAGAGTTTAATGAGTGAACGAGTTTCCATGTGCTGACGTACGTTTTCTGCTTCCATATGGTCAAACCTGGTTTCCATATGGTCAAGTCGTTGTATGATCCCTAATTGGCCAGATTCTGTTCGATCGAGTCTCGTTTCGACCCCTTCAAGCCTTGTTTCCACCCGGTCAAGACGTTGTATAATTCCCAACTGACCTGCTTCTGTTCGGTCAAGTCTGGTCTCTACTCCTTCAAGCCTGGTTTCTACCCCGTCAAGTCTTTGGGATAAACCTGAATGGCCTTCGGCCAGAAGTTTCATATGGTCAGTCAGTCCTTCAGCAACAATATGAAATTCGTGGATAATCTCCTCTTTAAATGTGATTAAATCTTTCTTGGTTGCGAATTCGTCATGGGCGCCCATTGCCATTTCTCCTTTTGTTTGTGCCAATAATCGTTGCATTGAAAACATCTCATAAAATCCCGTCTTCGTCAAGATCTTTTAAAGAGATTTCTGGGCTTTTTCAGAAATCTCTTAAATTATTCCATCACCCAGAGGGATTCGTCTCGGAGAGCCACTTTGACGCTCTTCCCGACGGAGAGGTCCAGGTTTCTGAAGGCATAATTTGGGATGGAGATTTCAAAGGGGATTCTTCCTTCTATTGTTTGAAAGAGGACGGTGTGGTGTCTTCCTCGGTTCGTAATATCGAGGATTTCCCCCTCAAAGATATTCCTTTTTAAAGATTCCTTCACTGATTTTCCTTCACGGAGGATCATCACTTCTTCAGGCCGGATGTAGAGGTCCATTTCCTTTCCTATCTCCGCCTGGCCCTCCCAGGCACTGGCCGGGACGGAAAATCGGAGACCGTTGATGCCAAGGATCCATCGTCGATCCATATCCTCCTTCGTCAGAACTTTTCCTCTGTAGAGATTCTTCAAACCCAAAAAATAAGCCACATATTTTGATCTGGGTTTTAAAAAGACATCGTCCCTTTTTCCGACCTGCTCCACTTTTCCATCAATGAAGATGGTCATCTTATCTCCCAGGAGATAGGCTTCCTCGAAGTCATGAGACACACATAAAACCGTTGGATGAAAGGATGTGTGGAGGGTTTTTAAAAGTTGCTGGATCTCAAATTTGATGGATGGGTCCAGACCGGAGAGGGGCTCGTCAAGCAAAAGGAGTTTTGGCTTTGGAGCCAGCGCCCTGAGAAGCGCCACCCGTTTCTTCTCCCCTCCGCTAAGATTGGCCGGGTATCGTTCGAGAAGATGTTCAACTTTCATAACCTGAACGAGAGACCCGACATATTCCTCATAGGTTTTTAAGGAGTGATTTTTGGCCCTAATTCCATAAAGGATATTCTCCTTCACACTTAGATGCGGGAAGAGAGCCAGATCTTGCGGAACATAAGAAATCTCCCTTTGCTCAGGAGGCAGGGTTTGAACCTCCTTTTCGCCAATCCATATCTTCCCTTTTTTTGGTTTATGCAGTCCGATGATCGACTCCAGGATCAGAGTTTTCCCGCTTCCCGTGGGGCCGAGAAGAAAGTGGAACTCTCCCTCCGCAATTTCGATGCGGAAATCCTTTAAATGAAAAGAACCGAGAAGAATGGTGAGCCCCTCAATCTTAATCATAACGATATATCTTTCCGGTAAATCGGACAGCGTAGAGTGCGACCAAACCAAGGAAGACGAGGATGAGAATCAAAACAATGGCCTTTTCTATATTGGCTGAAGCCAGAGCCGTAAAGATGGCAACGGGCATGGTCTCGGTCTTTCCAGGCATGGCGCCTGCAAGAGTGACCGTAGCTCCGAACTCGCCGGCGGCCTTTGCCCAGGAGAGGATGACCGAAGCCAAAAGCCCCCGGAAGGAGAGGGGAAGTGTGACTCGATAAAAAGCCTGCCATGAGGAGGACCCCAGAGAGCGGGCCACGGCTTCATATCGTGGAGAGATTTCATCCAGGGAGGCCTTCATCAATCGTGTTGCGAGACCGGCGATGGTAGCGAATTGGGCGAGGAGGATGCCGGGAAATTCAAATACGAAGAAGATTCCCTTTCTCTGAATGGTTTCACCTATGGGAGTATTAAAGAAGACGAGGAAAGAGGCGCCCAGGGCAATGGGCGACATGATAATCGGAATTTCAAGGAAAGTATCCACGATTCGTTTTCCCCTGAATTCGAACCGGGAAAGGGCATAGGCTGAGGGGAGACCGATAGCCACAGCTAAAAGTGTGGCGATTGTGGCGGCAATGAGGCTCAGCCGGATAGAGAAGAGGGTGGAGGGATGCAACAGGGATTCCCAGAAACCCTTCAGGCTTGCCGAGAAGAGGAGCGAAGCTAAAAGGACAAAGTAAAAGATGAAGATGAAAATGGCGGCGCCAATCATGGTGTACCGGAAAGTCATCTGTCCTCCTTAAGTAAAAATTCCAATAATCAAATCTCAATATTAATTTAGCGGTTTGAAATAAACTTTTTAAAATCCCTCCCCACCTCCCTTTTAATGCCAAAGGGAGGAGAAATATTTCCCCCTTTTGACAAAGGGGGATGAAGGGGGATTAGACAACCTTTTTCAAAGGACTAAAATGATATCAATAATCAAATATGATGGACTCGTAAAAAGTCGTCATTCCCGTGAAAACGGGAATCCAGAGAATTCCAACTACATGAAAATATCCCGCTAAGAGCGGGACTTGCGCAGGAATGACAGAAAATCGCCTTTTCGGACTTTTTACGAGACCATCAAATATTGATATTTGAATAATAACCAATAACCAAGTTCCCAATTTGGTTATTTTTACCTCGTTTTCCATTCCTTCGGCAGAACATACTCCCCTCCTACCGGCGTATCGGGCTTTGTAAAACGCCTTGCCTCTTCAATCTCCATCATATATTGATATTTTCGAAAGGCCGACTTCCCCTGAGGAGAAAGAAGAAAATCGACAAACCTCTGGGCAGAGGGTTTATCCTTTGTGAATCTGGAGATGGCAATTGAAATGTAACCGATTCTTGGGATTTCTTCGGGCCTGAGATCGATGGACTCGATCCGCTCCGGATCCCAATACTGAAAGACCTTCCAGCCAATGACCGTATCCACCGCCCTAAAAGAAAGCGCATTTACCGTCTTCTCGAAACTCTCCGTGTAATTGACAATGTTTCTTCTGAATCGCTCTTTCTCTGCAGGAGTGAAATTCTTTTCAACGATTTCGACCGCGTAAAGCCCAATCGCCACCATCTCCGGGTTGGCGATGGCGATTCGGATACCTTCCCTTGTGAGGTCTTTAAGGGAATGAATCCCCCTTGGGTTTCCCTTCTGAACATTGATCGAAGGAATGAGGTAGGCAACCCTCCTTTCGGATTCGGTAAACACCAGCCCTTCTCTTTTTGCCATCTCCATAAAGTCGGAGGAAGCAGGAAAGTAGATGTCCCCTCTTTTCGTCAATTTCATCTGAGAAAGGACAAACCCCGAACCTCCAAAGACCACCTCTACAGAGATACCGGTTTTTCTGCGGAAGTCCTGGATTGCCTCTTCTGTTGGAGGCTTGCTCGCCACGCCCGCAAAGAGGAGGAGTTTACGGGTAGATGACCAGACATGCAAAGGCATGGCAAAGGGAATGGCAATGAGCAGGGAAAGGTAAAACGCCTTACGCAAGAGAGATATCATAAACCCTGCCCGAAATGCTTATGGAAGAGTTCTGTAAGTGTCTTTTCTATCTCTTTCCTAAACTGTCCATACTGTTTCATCAATCGGCTGGCCTCAGGTGTAACCTTCGACCCTCCGCCTGATATCCCCCCTGTTTTCCTTTCGAGGAGTGCAAAACCGAGTCTCTCCTCAAGGGTCCGGATGAGCCGCCAGGCTTTGCTATAGGACATGGACATCTGAAAGGCGGCCTGATGAAGGGAATTCGTTTTCTTAACCCTTTTCAGCAGTTCATAGGGTCCGTCGCCAAAAGCCTTTCCATGATGATCGAGCCAAAGTTTATAAGCGAGCTTCATCGGATTATCTGAAAGCGTTATACTTGTTTGAGAATAACGGTGATTTTAATGAATGGTTGGGTATCTGTCAAGCGGCAGGAGGAAGAAATATTTATATAGACAGAAGCGGTAAATTTCTGTTATATAATTTGAAATTCAAATAGCATGAACGGAGATGAGACGATGTTTCATATCGCTGATCCGAAGGATATCAAGGCTGGGAAGTATACGGATGTCTATTTCACGAGGACGATGGAAGTCCTCAAGGCGAAGAAGATCGACAAACGGGTCAAGGCTGAATTCATTGCCAAACGGTTTCCGGAGGATTACGGGTGGGGAGTCCTGGCCGGGATCGAAGAGGCGGTCTATCTCCTCAAAGACCTCCCCGTCAACGTGAGGGCCATGAAGGAGGGGACGATCTTCCGGGCTTACGAGCCGGTGATGGAGATCGAAGGGATGTATACGGAATTCGGCCTTTTCGAGACATCGATCCTGGGTCTCCTCTGCCAGGCTTCCGGCGTAGCCACCAAGGCGGCCCGCTGCAAAAAGGCGGCGGAAGACCGTAGGGTCATCAGCTTCGGGGCAAGGCGGATCCATCCGGCCATCGCGCCAATGGTGGAACGAAATGCCTTCATCGGGGGTTGCGATGGCGTTGCCGTCGTCAAGGACGCCGAGATGATCCATGAGGAGCCCTCCGGAACCATGCCCCATGCCCTGGTCCTGCTCATCGGCGATACGGTCGAAGCGACCAAGGCCTTTGATGAGGTGATCGATCCCAAGGTAAAGAGGGTTTCCCTGATCGATACCTTCAATGATGAAAAGATAGAGGCCATCCGTGTGGCAGAAGCCCTGGG
>JAGXSW010000258.1 GCA_018333715.1 Syntrophaceae bacterium
CCACGCTTCAGTGAGAAGCTGTGAAAAAATCACATTTCCAGAATCGGCATCCTTCCGGCGCACAGGGTTGGGGGGATTGGAGAAGCTTTAGGGCGGAACCTCTAATATTAAACTATGTTGCCTAAACCTGAGGCATACCGCTATTTTACTGAAAACGAAGGTTATCCATAACATCTAATGCCCCGCGTTCTAAAGCTTGGACAAGACCCCCAACCCTGTGCGCCGAGGCACAGTGCACCAATTTTTTGACACCTTCTGACGCATTACGAAATCTCAAATTTTTTCCTTGACATGTTTGGAATCGACGTGGTAGATTAATGGCCGTTCATTAATATAATAAATCTAACCCAAAATATTTGAAATTTCCCCCTCACCCCTCCCTCTCCCCCGAGGGGAGAGGGGAAGGGTGAGGGGGAAAATGGTTTGATTCAGATGACGGACGGCAGGACAAAACCTGGTTTTCAAAAGGCGAAGATGCTCGAAACAGCCCGAAGGCTTTTCTGGGAAAAGGGCTACCGGGCCACCAGCATGCGGGATATTGGGATATCCTATGGTTGTAAGCCGGCCAACATCTATAATTTCTTCTCCGACAAAGAAGAGATCCTCTTCGAGGTGCTTCGGGAGGAGATGGAACAGATCATTCATCCCATCAAACATCTCGAAGACGATGACCATACCAGCCCCATTGAGCAGTTGAGGTTTCTCATTGAATGCCATCTCAAGGTGACATTGAGCTACCGGAGGTCTGCCAGGCTGCTTTTTGATGTCTCCCTTGACAACCTCTCGCCTGATAAACGGAAAAAAATCATAGATTATCGTGACACCTATGATCGGATCATTCGAAAAGTCATTCGCAGAGGCATTGATGCCGGATTTTTCCCTGAAGTGGATGTGAGGTTGGCTGGCTTTATGATTGCCTCGATGATCACCCGTACCAGAATCTGGTTCCACCCGAAAAAGGGGGCCTCGGTTGGAGAACTCGTCGATTTCATATTCAAATTCGCCCTTAATGGTCTTAGTGGCTTAACGAAGAGAGGGAGTTAGAAAAGATGAGAACCAAACAGCAATACATCGAAGGGTTGCGGAAGAGGCGGAGGAACCTTTATCTGAACGGCGAAAAGATCGCTCGGGATGACGAGGTCCAGATGCCGACGATAAACACAATGGGGCTGACTTTCGATTATGCCGCCGATCCGAAATATGAAGCTCTGTGTACGGCCAAGTCTCATCTGACCGGGGAGAAGATCAATCGATTCTGTCATATCCATCAGAGCAAGGAGGATTTGCACAGGAAGCAGGATATGACCCGGCTTCTCTGTCAGGCGGCCGGAGGCTGCATTCAGCGGTGCATGGGAATCGATGCGACCAACGCCATCTATAACGTTTCTTATGAGGCCGACAAACAGAACAAAGGAGCCACCCAATACCATCAAAACTTTGTCAAATGGCTGGAGAGATTTCAAAAAGAAGACCTGGTCGGCTGCTGCGCCCAGACCGACGTCAAAGGCGACAGGATGAAGCGGCCCAGCGAGCAGAAAGACCCGGACCTTTATGTCCGTGTGGTGGAGAGGAAGAGCGATGGGATCGTGGTCCGGGGATCCAAGTTGCATATCTCGGAAGCTTCTGTGGCCGATGAGATTCTGGTCGTGCCCACACGCGCGCTTCTTCCCGAGGAGAAGGATTGGGCTCTGGCCTTTGCTGTCCCCGCAGACTGGGAAGGGGTGAAACAGGTGGTCTCCGTGCATAACCTGCGTGACAGGCAACACTTCAAGAGGGGTTTTACCCCGGGCTATACCGACTCTTATGTCATCTTTGATAATTGCTTCATTCCGTGGGAGCGAGTCTTCCTCGGCGGAGAAACGATTTATGGCGGGGCATGCGCTCTTCTCTTCGCCCTCTTCCATCGCCATAGCTACTCCGGCTGTAAACCGGCTCTGGGAGATTTAATGCTCGGGGCAGTGGCATTGGCTGCGGAATATAATGGCATTGCAAAGGCTCCGCACGTGCGGGATAAATTGGCGGAGATCATACGGGTTTCTGAGCTGGGTTATGCGGCCGGATTTACGGCTTCGGAATTGGGGAAACCCGAGCTCTATGTCCCCGGCGTGGGATCCATCCCTTTCGGCCCGGGGAGCTACATCCCCCATTCCATCTATGCCAACGTGGGGCGATGTTTGACCGGCGAAGCGGTTTATCGTGAAGCAGAGATTCTTTGCGACATCGCCGGCGGTATCCCGGCCACCTTCCCCTATGAGGAAGATTTTGTAAACCCCGAGACCAAGGACCTTCTCTACAAATACATCACCCGCAACCCCGCTATTCACCCGGAAGATGCCGCCCAGTTATGGCGATACATTGGCGACATCCTCTGCTCTGCCAGCGGAGGAATTCATCTGATGGGATCGTATCACGGGGGCGGCTCTCCCGTCATGGAGGCTATTGCGATTACAACGCAGTATGACATCGAGGCCAGAAAGAAGATGGTGAAGAAGTTGGCAGGGATTCAGGACCGAAAGCCGAATCCGTAAGCGGAGAAAAGGATGCGATACGAAGAGATCGAACTGATCCGGGATGAAGAGATCGCCCTTATCTATCTAAACAGGCCCAAGGCTCTCAATGCCCTGAGTGAAACGATGAAGAATGAGCTGATTCATGCGCTCAAGGAGACTGAAGAAGATGATGACATTCGGGTTCTGATTCTCACGGGACGAGGTCGGAGCTTTTGTGCGGGCGCCGATCTGAACCGATTTATAGAGGCGCAAGAATATGATAGGGGTCAAAAAAGGAAATTTAAATTTGGATCACTGGATTTTCCCAGGGCCTTTATCCAGCACCCCAAACCCATCATTGCAGCCATCAATGGGCCATCTTATGGTTTTGGTTTTACGGTCACGCTCACCTGTGATATCCGTCTTGCCTCTGAACGGGCAAATTTTAGCTGTGCCTTCGTCCGGATAGGGGTCACCCCTGAATTCTGCAGCGCCTTTTTCCTGCCCCGTCTCATCGGGTATGGCAAAGCCGCAGAGCTTATTTTCACTGCCAGACCCTTTGACGCCCGTGAGGCATTGGAAATAGGGGCGGTTGACCATGTCTTTCCCCACCACCGATTAATTCCTGAAGCCAAAAAGATGGCCAAACAGATAGCCTCCATGCCGCCTCCGGCCATACAGAAGTCAAAAGAGATTCTGCGCCATGGCATGCAATCCACGCTGGATCAAGTCATCCAGTATGAACGGGCGGCCTTTATTGACTGTATGAATACGGATGAACATCAACTGGCTTTAAATAAATTACTGGCCCGGATGAAATTTAAGAAGGGTGAGAGCAAACGATCCAAAAAATAACGAAGCTAAGGGGGATGAGAAAAAAACGATGAGAGAAGTGGTGATTGGCGGATATTTAAGGACAGCGCTGTCCCGATCCAGACCCAATGACCCGGCGCGGGACTGGTTCCACAAACTAAGAGCCGATGAACTGATGGCCAGGCTTCTTCCCGAGTTGATCAAACGGACAGGGATTAAGGCTGAAGAAATTGATGATTTTATCGTGGGGTCTGCTTATGGCGTAAGCGAGCAATGGACTTACGGAGGCCGATTCCCGATCTTTCTGGCTAACTTGCCGGAGAAGATCCCGTCAAAATTCGTGGATCAGCAGTGTGGGTCCGGCATGGCCGCTATTCATATGGGGCTTCTGGAGATTGCAGCCGGATATGCGGACATCGTGATGGTCGGAGGAATGGAACATATGACCCGGGTCCCCATGGGCGCCCCCCTGAAAGACAGGGGGATTGTCTCTCTCAACCCGTCTCTTTTTACCGATCCCGCCTATAAACATTGGGACATGGTGACAAGCACGAACATGGGGTTGACCGCTGAAAAGCTCTTTGGCCAGACGAGATTTACAAAGGAAGACATGGACCGCTGGGGAACTCGAGCCCACCAGCTGGCATCCAGGGCTCAGAAAGAGGGATTTTTCAAAGAAGAAATCCTCCCCATTGAAGCCGAACAAGCAGATGGAAAGATGTTGGTCGTAGATCAAGACCAGAACGTCCGGGATGACGCTACCCTGGAGGGGATGAAAGACCTCAAACCGGCTTTTAAACCTGACGGAGTGATCACGGCCGGGAATTCATCCCCTTTGAATGCTGCTGCCGCTTCCATGATTCTGATGTCCAGGGAAACTGCTAAGAAAAAGGGGATCCTGCCCATGGCCACCATTCGCTCCATTGGATTCGCCGGAGTGGACCCCACCATCATGGGAGCGGGGCCTGTTCCCGCCAGCTGTAAGGCCCTTGAGAAGGCGGGTTTGCAGGTAAAGGACATCGACTACTGGGAGATCAACGAGGCCTTTGCCATTGTTGCCCTTAACTGCATCAAGGAGTTGGGGATTGACCCGGATCGGGTCAATGTGATGGGAGGGGGAACGGCCATCGGGCATGCTCTGGGAGCTACGGGAACCCGCCTCGTGGGCACGCTCGCCCGGATATTGAAAGTCAAGAATGGACGTTATGGTCTGGCCAACGCCTGCGTGGGCGGCGGGCAGGGAGTAGCCACGATCATCGAAAGAGAAGTATAAATCTGACCAAAGATATTTGAAATTTTATCTTAAATCCCTCCCCCTTTGATGGGGGAGGGTGGGGGTGGGGGTGGATAAAATGGAATTTGGTCCCCCCTCCCCTCCATCCCCTCCCACGCAGGGGAGGGGAAGCTTTTTTACGACGGGGAGGAACTCATGAGATCAGATTACCGGACGATAAAAGTCGAGATCAATCAAGGGGTGGCTATTCTCAAATTAAACAATCCCCCGGTCAACCAGCTTTCCAAGCCATTTGTGGAGGAAATCAAAGATGCGTTGACGGCGGTTTTTGGAGATCATGAGTTGAAGGCAGCAATCCTCACCGGGACTGAGAAGAACTTCATCGCAGGAGCGGATATCACTGAGATCCAGCAGGTAAAAGACAAAAATTCTATTTTCCCCCTGGTGATGGAAAATAACCGGTTCCTCAGTTCCATCGAACAGGCGCCCAAGCCTGTGATTGCAGCCCTCAATGGAAACTGCCTGGGAGGCGGACTTGAAATCGCCATGTCCTGCCACTACCGTATTGCAGCACAGGGAATTCAGGTGGGCCAGCCAGAGGTTCAGATCGGTTTAATTCCGGGAGCAGGAGGAACGCAGAGGCTTCCCCGGCTTGTGGGGCTTCCAGATGCTTTGAAGATGATCGTTGCAGGCCAGCCTATCTCGGCAGAGGAAGGATTGCAGAAGGGATGTATCGATGAGGTGGCGCCCC
>JAGXSW010000259.1 GCA_018333715.1 Syntrophaceae bacterium
TTTTCCGGTAGCGGTTTTGGGCACCTCTTTAACAAACTCCACCTCCCGCGGATACTTATAAGCCGCCATTCGTTCCTTACAGTGGGCGACGATCTCTTCTTCGGCCACTTTGCCATCAAAACCTTCCTTCAGGGCCACAAAGGCCTTGACCGTCTCTCCCCGGTAGGGGTCAGGAACCCCGATCACGGCCGCTTCCCGAACAGCAGGATGAAGATAGATCGTATCCTCCACCTCTCTCGGCCAGACTTTGAATCCGGAGGCGATGATCATGTCCTTCTTCCTGTCCAGGAGATAGACCCATCCTTTGCTGTCCATTGTGCCCACATCTCCGGTAAAAAGCCAGCCTTCACGAATGGCATGAGCGGTTTCTTCAGGTTTGTTCCAGTACCCCGGAATAACTCCCGGTCCTCGGATGGCCAGCTCTCCTACTTCTCCGGGGGGAAGCTCTTTCTCGGGATCACTCAGGTCCATAATCTTCGCCTCATGACCCGGGATGGGAACCCCAATGGCGATGGCTCCGGTCGAGGGATCTACGGGAGCTCTCAATCCGAGCGGGACCAGAGTGGCAGGCGAGGTGCTTTCGGTCAGTCCATAGACATTATGGATATAAGTTCCGGTCAGTTTTTCAAATCGTTCTACGACAGCAGGAATGACAGGAGCTCCACCGCTATAGACCTTCTGAAGAGAGGAGAGATCATACCTCCCGATTTCCGGATCATTCATCAGGGCAATAAAGACGGTTATGGCTCCGATCGTACAGGTGGCCTTCCATCTCTCGATCATCTGAAATGTTGTTTTGGGATCGAAACGGTAAAAGAGGACAAGCGAGCCCCCGGAGGAAACGCTTGCTCCAATGTGCCCGACCATCCCTGTGACATGAAAAAGCGGGGCAATTCCTAACATGATGTCAGAAGAGATCAGCTTCCAGCAGTGCCGGTAAACCTCAGAATTGAAGACGACATTCCCATGGGTGTTCATGGCGCCCTTTGGAGGGCCTGTTGTCCCGGAGGTGTAAGTCAGATAAGCCACATCCTCTCGCGAAAGGTTGACCACCGGAAGACGTTTCCCTTGATGCCGATCGAGAAGAGTGATGAAATCCGTAGTTTCTAACTCCTTAACCTTTTGGACTCCTTTAAGGACCGAAGGGATCGGGATTACGGGGTCGAGAAAATCGAGTTCCGATGTGGTGACCACATGTTCAATGCCTGACTCTTCCACCGCCTTCCTGATCGGTTCTCCATAGAGTGACTCCATGGAAACGAGCAGTCGGACCGATGCATCCCGGAAATAATAGGTAAGCTCCTTTTCCTTATACATGGGATTTAACGGAACGACTATTCCTCCTGCCTTCCATATGCCATACTGGGCGATGACAAATTGGGGGATATTCTGAAGATAGAGGGCCACCCGGTCGCCCTTCTCGATTCCAAAGTCTTTCAGGGCGCAGGCAAAGGCATTGCTCATCTCCTCTAATTCTTGATAGGAGATTACCTTATCAAAATAGTAAAGGGCGGGGTTCTGGCCATGGCATTGAACCGCCTTCCGAAAATGGTCCAGAGCGTTTGTAGTTTCTGGAGCTAAATCGGGCGAATAATCTTTGGGATATAAGGAAAGCCATCGCCTGGATTGATCCTTCGAATCCATCAGGAGTCTCTTTTGGCGGTCAACGATTTTAACCAGCCCATCAGGGCCTCGAACTCATTTTCTCCTGCGACTGAATAGTGAGAAATGGTTCGGTTCAAATCTTGTGCTGCGCATGTTCTCTGGCATCCGCTGAGAAGGATCATCACATCGATATCCGGTCGGTCATAGGAAAGAAAAAAGAATCGGTCATTTAGTTGGGACTGAACTCGGCGAACGATCTCCACTCTTTCATAAGACGGATTGCATCCCCCGCAGTATTTGATGCCAATTCTCTTTTTCACTTCCACTAAGGTGTCATGCCGAACTTGTTTCGGCATCTCCTCGGATGGGTTTATTTTGGTGGCTCTAAGCTGAAAACAGAGACCCTGAAACAAGTTCAGGGTGACAGAAACAGATGCGACATTACCAGGCTGTCCAGCCCCCATCGACATAGATGGTTTGACCGGTGATGAAGTCCGAGGCTTTCGAGGCGAGGAAGATGACCGTTCCTTCCATCTCCGGGAGATAACCCCATCTTCCCATCGGTGTGCGCTCATTAATAAAATTGAATCTTTCGGGATCATTCCGTATCTGTTTGACCATATCGGTCTCGAAATAGGTTGGGCCGATTGCATTGACACGAACACCCTGTTTGGCCCACTCGAGAGCCATGACCTTGGTCATTTGATCCACCCCGCCCTTGGAGGAGGCATAGGCCAGTTGGTTTGGAAGAGGGGTCTTCCCGAAGATAGAGCTCATATTAATCACTTTTCCATATCCCCTTTCGATCATCTGGGGAACGACAGCCTGTGCCACGAGAAAATAGCCTTTTAGATTAGTATTGATGATTAAATCCCACTGTTCTTCAGGATATTCAAGGACTGAAACCCGATGATTGGTGCCGGCGTTATTAACGAGTATATCGACGCGGCCAAAACGGTTCAGTATCTGCTCAACAGCCTTTTTAACCTTCTCCCTGGAGAGCACATCGAGTTCAAATCCCTGAGACTTTCGACCCATTGTTCGGATTTCAGCTGACACTCGATCAAGGTCCTGAGGGTTCCTGCCACAAACGGCTATGTCCGCCCCTGCCTTGGCCAGGGCCTTGGCCGAAGTTTCTCCCAGCCCACGCGTGCTTCCGGTGACCATTGCAACCTTGCCGGTTAAGTCGAAAAGATCCATAATATTTGATCGCCCTGTAGGCTGTCTTGATTAAGAAACCTTTTCCCTCTTATCCACTCTCTTCTCCGGATTTGGGATTGCGGAATACCCCTCACCTCGGTTTCGAGTCGCAACGACCTTTCCCTCTCCCCTGAGAGACTGTGTCGCAATGGGGAAATGGTAAAAATGTCATGCTGAACTTGTTTCAGCATCCAATAGAATCCATTACTTACGAGACCCTGAAATAAATTCAGGGTGACAAAATAGTAATTACGACACAGCCCCTGAGGGGAGAGGGTGGGGTGAGGGGTCGCTCTGCCCTATGCTCTCTGCGTTATGCTTTTTTTCCACCGCAGCGGCGGATCAAAAACAGCACGGACTCCCAGCTCCTCCTCAATCCGCAAAAGCTGGTTATATTTGGCCACACGGTCCGTTCTCGAGGTGGCGCCGGTCTTGATCTGACCGGCATGGGTGGCCACAGCCAGATCGGAGATGGTAGTATCCTCTGTCTCGCCGGAGCGATGGGAGATGATCGTTCCATAGCCGGCCTTTTTAGCCATTCCGATCACCTCAAGGGTTTCCGTCAGGGTCCCGATCTGATTGAGTTTGATCAGAATGGCGTTGGCCGCTCCCCCCTTAATCCCTTTTAAGAGCCGTGTTGGATGGGTGACGAAGAGGTCATCCCCAACCAACTGGATTTTTTTGCCCAGACGGAGGGTCATCGCCTTCCATCCTTTCCAGTCGTCCTCAGAAAGGCCGTCCTCAATCGTGAGTATAGGAAATTTTTTAATCAGGTTTTCATAGTATGCGATCATTTCATCTGAAGTCAATTTCGGCTTTTTTTCCGCCTTGAGAAAGTAGAATCCATTTCGGTAGAATTCGGTCGCTGCCGCATCGATTCCGAGACCGACATCCTTTCCAGGGCGATAGCCGGCCTTTTGAATGGCCTCCACGATCAGGGTGAACGCTTCTTCATTGGATTGGAGATCCGGAGCAAATCCGCCCTCATCGCCAACAGAGGTTTTGTAGCCTTTTCCCTTCAGGATCGACTTGAGATGGTGAAAAACTTCCGTCCCCATTCGCAGCGCTTCCTTAAAACTCTTCGCCCCGACCGGAAGGATCATAAATTCCTGAATGTCCAGATTATTATCGGCATGGGCTCCGCCGTTGAGGATGTTCATCAGGGGCAGGGGAAGCCGGTTGGCTGCAGGGCTTCCGAGATGGTGGTATAAAGAAATTCCCAGATGGTCAGCGGCCGCTTTCGCACAGGCCAGAGAGACCCCCAGGATGGCATTGGCTCCCAATCGGCCTTTATTAGGGGTTCCGTCCAGACGGATCAGAGTTGAATCGATCTTTTTCTGGTCGAGAGCATCCATCCCGAGAAGTTTTGGGGCAATCAAACGATGGATATTATTGACGGCCTTCCGGACGCCTTTCCCGAGATATCGTTTCGGATCTTTATCCCTTAACTCCAGAGCCTCGTGGCTTCCGGTCGAAGCGCCCGAAGGAACAGCGGCCCGTCCCATGAAGCCGCTATCCAGGAAGACCTCCACTTCGACCGTTGGGTTTCCTCTTGAATCGATGATCTCCCTTCCGATGGCTTTGGCGATGGTCGGCATATTTCATTCTCCCTTAAAATTTCGGGGATGACTTTTTTGGTTTAAGATGCGTGTACCCACATAGATGTAATGGATTCCGGAGAGAACGGTCAGGAAGGTCGTCGCGTAGATGGCAATGGGGGTCAGTTGCTTAAAGATAGAATCATATCCCGCCAGCAAGGCAAGAAGAACGGTCGATATCTGAAAGATGGTGGTCATCTTGCTGATAAAACTCGGATGGATTGCAGGAGAGTGACTGATGAGCATGATCACAAGAAGGCCCAGTAGAATGATGACATCACGGGTGATGACGATGACCGAGAGCCAGCCTGGAAGAACCTCTACGATGGCAAGGGAGAGGTAGGCGGAGATGATAAGGAGCTTGTCGGCAATGGGAT
>JAGXSW010000260.1 GCA_018333715.1 Syntrophaceae bacterium
GGGAAGGGTGAGGGGCGGTTCAATGGGCTTCTGCCCAATTTTTTCCGGAATGGATCGAGACCTTGAGAGGAACGGAGATCTCCATCACTGTCTCCATTTCAGTCTCGATCATCGGGAGCGCCTTTTCGATCTCTTCTTCGGGGACCTCAAAGACCAGTTCGTCGTGGACCTGCATGATCATCTTCGTTGAGAGATGGATCTCTTCCAACCGGTTCTGGATCCGGATCATCGCCGCCTTGATCATGTCTGCGGCTGTTCCCTGTAAGGGCGTGTTGATGGCCATTCTCTCAGAGGCCTGTCGGATGGCGAGCGTTGGGGAGTTTATCTCCGGCAGGTAACGCCGCCGATTGAGAAGGGTGGTGACAAACCCCTTATTCCTGACTTCCTCCAGACTTCTCTCGATATAGGTCTGGACCCCGGTATATTTTTTAAAATATTCGTCGATATAGACCTGGGCGACCCTGGGTTCCTTTTTCAGTTGCTGTGAGAGACCATAGGCGCTCATCCCGTAGATGATGCCAAAATTGATCACCTTGGCCTCCCTTCTCATGGCCGGCGTCACCTGTTCCAGGGGAACGCCGAAGATCTCAGAAGCGGTTCGGCTATGGATGTCTTCATCCCTCCGGAAGGCTTCGATCAGCGCCTCATCATGGGAAAGATGGGCAAGAATCCGCAATTCAATCTGGGAGTAATCCACGGAGACGATGACACACCCCTTCTCGGGGATGAAGGCTTGACGAATACGGTTTCCTTCGTCCGTGCGAATGGGAATGTTCTGAAGGTTGGGGTCGCTTGAAGAGAGCCTCCCCGTCGCGGTGACCGTTTGATTATAGGAGGTGTGGACGCGGCCCGTTTCCGGATGGAGCAGTTTTGGGAGGGCATCGATGTAGGTCGATTTGAGTTTGGCAAGGTTCCGATACCCGAGTATCTCGATAGGGAGATCATGATGGAGGGAGAGTTTTTCCAGGACCTCCATGTCAGTGGAATATCCTGTCTTCGTCTTTCTAATCACAGGCAGTTTCAGTTTTTCAAAAAGGATCTTTCCCAGTTGCTGGGAGGAGTTGATATTAAAGACCTCACCTGCCAGCCCATAGATCTGATCCATCTTCCGTAGAAGCTGGTTTTCGATCTCTTTCGAAAAGTCTCTGAGGAGATCGACATCGATCTTCACGCCGTTCATCTCCATCTTTGCCAGAACAATGGCAAGAGGCATCTCCACTCTGTCAAAGAGTTCTTCAAATCCCCCCTCCTTCAGTTTCGGAACGAGGAGATGGAAGAGCTGGAAAGTTACGTCCGCATCCTCACAGCTATAATCCCTGGCCTTTTCAAGATCGACCTGATCAAAGGTCATCCCCTTTTCTCCAACCACTTCCTTGTAGTCGGTGACGCTACGGTCCAGATACTCACGGCTGATCTCACCGAGGTTGTGATTGTGTTTCGTGGGATTGAGAAGGTAGGAGGCGATCATCGTGTCGCAGAGAATCCCTCGCATGGCGATGCCATGGTGTTTCAGGACAATCCAGTCATATTTGATATTCTGCCCCACTTTCTTCACCTCTTCATCCTCGAGGAGCGGTTTCAATTTTTCAAGCGTCCAAGGAAGAGGGAGTTGCTCGGCGCGCTGATGGCCGAGGGGGATGTAGAACGCCTGATGAGGTTTATGGGAGAGACTGATTCCGACAGGTTTAGCCCACATCGGATAGAGGGAGGTGGTCTCGATATCGATGGCAAAGCATTTCGATTCCTTCAGGTCTTGCAGGAATGAAAGGAACACATCCCGATCCGTGATCAGATGATAATCCCGGTCCGGTTTTCCTTCCGGAGTTTCTTCAGGAAATTCTCTGAGAAGTTTATGGAACTCCAATTCTTTAAAGAGACCCCTGAGACCTTCCTGGTCCGGAGAAGAGAGAACGAAATCCTCTTTCCGAAAAGTGACAGGGACAGCGGTCTGAATTGTGGCTAACCTGCGGCTGAGCCGAGCCAGTTCACCGTGGGTTTCCAATTTCTCCTTCAATTTTTTCTGGGGGACCTCGTCTAAATGTTCGAGGAGGTTCTCGATCGATCCGAATTTTTTAATCAATTCAATCGCTGTCTTCTCTCCGATTCCAGGGACGCCAGGAATATTATCGATGGCGTCTCCTGCCAGGCCCATCACCTCCACCACCTGTTCAGGCTCCACCCCGAAGCGCTGCCTCACCTCTTCCACCCCCAATCTTTTTTCCTTCATCGTATCATAAACCTGGATTTGATGGCTCACCAGCTGGAGGAGGTCCTTGTCTCCGGTGATGATCACCACATCGAGTTCCGACTCCAACCCTTTTGCTACGGTTCCGATGATATCATCCGCCTCGTATCCATCCCTCTCCAGCGTGGCAATGCGATAACCTTCGACGATTCTCTTGATATAGGGGATCTGGGGAATGAGCCCTTCCGGCATGGCCGGCCGGTTGGCTTTATATTCCTGATAGGTCTCGGCCCGGAGGGTGGGCGCCTTCGAGTCAAAGACAACGGCGAGATAGTCGGGTCGATGATCTTTTAGCACCTTGAGGAGCATCCGGGTGAAGCCGTAGACGGCATTCGTCGGAAAACCTTTTGAATTGGAGAGGTGGCGGATGGCATAGAAGGCCCGGTAGATGTAAGAGGAACCGTCAATCAGAAAGAGTCGGGGACGATTGGACATAAACATTGTCGTCGAATGGTCGTATGGTCACATCGTCTTAAAGACTATGAGACTAATGACTGAGAGACTATGCCTCTTCCGGGACTTCGCCCGGAAGATGGGGCCCCTTCGGGGCAGCCTCAAAATGACCTTATTAACCTCCCCCTTTGTAATCTTTTTCCTGTCAAAGACAGGCAAAAGGGGGATTGAGGGGGATTTCCCACGGTCTCAAATCCCCCCTCGCCCCCCTTTGCTAAAGGGGGGTATTTCGGTCGGGAATATCGACAATCTTTTGGCGATGTTGATGCGCCAAGGGCCTAAGAGACTATGCGACTCCCTGAACATTTGCATCTCAGCGAGTAGATGTTTGAACCCGGTTTCCGCCCAACCGTTTGGCCTCATACATTGCGTTATCCGCTGATTTTACAAATTCCTCGAGATCGAAGTGATCTTTAAACTCCGCCAGACCGATGCTCACCGTGATCTTCTCGAATCCGGACTCTTCAATCGTTGAACGGATTCGTTCGGCAATGTGAAGGGCCTGATCGCGTGTAGCGCCGACATGAAGGGCGGCAAATTCATCCCCTCCGTAGCGATATCCGGAATCGACATTGCTCCTGATGGATTGCCTGACAATCTCACCAATCTTTTTCAAAACCCGATCCCCTTCAATATGCCCGAATCGATCATTATAATTTTTGAAATTGTCGAGGTCGAACATGATCAGCGAGAGGGAGGTTTTCTGGCGTTTCCTCCTGACCAGTTCGGATTCCAGCGTTTTAAAAAAATGGCGGTGGTTATAAAGGCCGGTCAGGTCATCCGTAATGGATAGCCGCCGCACCTCCTCCTCCAATTTTTCCTTCTCTTTCAGG
>JAGXSW010000261.1 GCA_018333715.1 Syntrophaceae bacterium
GGCATTAAGATTCGAGGGGAATCGATAAAGGTGTTGCGATGGACCGATCCCCAGCGAACAAATTCAGCCTTCTCCAGCCCCGGAATCATCCGGAAGACCCTCCCCTGCTCTCCTTGCTTCAGCCGGGTTTGAAACCCCACCAGATTGAAAAGGGTTGCAAACTCATTCTCCTGCCTCAGTTGAACAACGGCGAAAGGCTGCCTTTTCGTCTTCGGATCGGTCAAGCCCACAGGCCGTAGCGGACCAAAAGCCAGGGTGTCCTTTCCACGGCCCGCCAGTTCCTCTACGGGCAAACAGCCCTCGAAGAGATATCTCTTCTCAAAATCTTTCAGGGGAACCTTCTCCGCCTCGCTGAGCGCCTCAACGAACCGGTAATATTCCTCTTTGTCCAATGGGCAGTTGAGATAGTCATCGCCTCCTTTTCCATATCGGGAGGCCTTGAAGGTTTTGTTAAAATCGATCGATTCCGTAGTGACGATCGGCGAGATGGCATCATAGAAAAAAAGATGTTCTGCCCCGGTCAATTTCCGGATCTCGCCGTTTAATGCCTCAGAGGTAAGAGGACCGGTTGCAATGATGGTGATTTGGTTTTGGGGGATGGCCTTGACCTCCTCCCGGATGATCTCCACCCCCTCCAGTCCCTCCAGGATCTGGGTGATCCTCTTTGAAAAGAGTTCCCGATCCACGGCCAGGGATTCCCCTGCCGGAACCCTTGTCTCTCTTGCCGCCTTCAGGATGAGGGAATCGAGCCTTAACAATTCCTCCTTTAAAACGCCGGAACCGTTTTCCTGGGACTCCGATTTCAATGAATTGCTGCAGACCAGTTCGGCAAGGAAGGGAGAGCGATGGGCGGAGGAGTAGGCCTTCGGTTTCATTTCGAAGAGGAGTACCTTCTCTCCCCTCCTTGCGATCTGCCATGCCGCTTCGCAGCCTGCCAGCCCGCCTCCGATGACGAGGATGGGTTCCATGGAGACCATTTTAGGCTTTTTCTTTTCGATTTGCAAAAGGATTCGATTTTCAATCTCGAAACGTGTTAAAATGATTAGCCATGAAGATCGAACTCATCTCTCCTGCCGTAGAAGAGAATGCCCCTGTTCCGAATCTTGCTCTCCTCATCCTCGCCGCCCTTACCCCTCCGGATGCGGCCATCTCTTTCACCGACGACCTTCTCACCCCGATCGATCTTGGAAAAGGGTTGAAGGAGGTTGACCTTGTCGGGATCACCGTCCTGACCAAAACAGCCCTGAGGGCTTACCGGATTGCAGATGCCTACCGTAAGAGGGGAATCCCTGTCGTGCTGGGAGGGATCCATCCCACCGCGCTTCCCGAAGAGGCAAAAGCACATGCCGATGCGGTTGTCATCGGAGAGGCCGAAGAGATCTGGCCCAGCCTCATCGAGGATGTTAGGGCCGGAGGTCTCCAACCCTTTTATCAACAGAAGGATTTCACCGATTGCTCAAAGATTCCAAGGCCCCGAAGGGAGATTCTTCCCAAAAGGGGCTACTTTCCGCTCGATGTGGTTCAGGTCAGCAGGGGATGTCCTTATCGCTGTGAATTCTGCTCTGTGAAAAAATTTTTTGGGGATACCTACCGGCTCCGACCGATCTCCGATGTTGTCGAGGAAATCAAAACCCTTCCTCACCGGCTGATCATGTTCAACGACGATAACATCATCGGGAACCCTTCTTACTCCGGAGAGCTTCTGAAGGCAATCACTCCCCTCAGAAAAAAATGGATCGGTCAGGCCTCTCTCCATGGATTGAGGGATGTGAAAAATGTTGAGCTCCTATCCAGGAGCGGGTGCATGGGTCTTCTCATCGGTTTTGAATCGCTCTCCAAATCGAACCTCATTCAGTCAAAAAAATATCAGAATGATCCAGCCGAATACCGGCAGATCCTCGATGCCCTTCACCGGTTTGGCATTGCCGTCTGGGGCTCCTTCATCTTCGGCTTTGACGAAGATGATTCCGCAACCCTTGAGGAGACGGTGAATTTTGCCATACAAACAAAAATCTTCTCCGTGGTCTTTGCCCTTCTGACCCCTTATCCGGAGACGGCCTTTTACCAGAGGATAAAAAACGAGGGACGTCTGGTTCAAGATGAATGGTGGTTGCTGGATCGGCCGGAAGATTCGGCTCCTCATTATCTCCCAAAGAAGATGAGCGGAGAGGAGCTCCGGGCGGGATGGAAGAAGGCCTGGAGGGAGTTTTATTCCCCCTCATCCATTTTGAAAAGATTTCAATGGAATTATCCCTCCACTCTGTTCAACCGCCTGGTTTACTTTCCTTTTCAGTTGATGCAGCGCCGGTTTGCCAGGAAGAAGATCATTGAGGGCAGACGAAGATATCGGGGGCGCTCATTCTGAGGCGCGGTATCCGCATTCTTTTCGATGACACCGCTTCACGATTCCCCCCTTCCCCTGCTTCTCAATCAGGAATGGGGCGTCGCATTGCGGACACTTCTCGGGAATGGGTTTGTCCCACAGGGCAAAGGTGCATTTGGGATAATTGGCGCAGCTATAGAAGGTTCTTCCCTTTCGGGTTCTTCGTTCAACCAGCATTCCGTCACACCCCTCCTGGGGACAATGGACGCCGGTATTGAGAGATTGAGTTGACTTACAGGTGGGATAGTTGGAGCAGGCCAAAAACCTCCCGAACTTGCCATTCTTGATCACCATCGGGCTTCCGCATTTTTCACATTTCACATCGGTCTCTACTTTTTGAGGTTCGCCGTTTTCCTCCACCTCTCTGGTATAACGGCATTCGGGATAGGTCGAGCAGGCCAGAAAATAACCCCTCTTCCCCCATCGTTTCACCATCTTCGATCCGCACTGCTCGCAGAGAACCTCGGTGGGGATCTGTTCCCTCTTCACATCCCGCATGGAAACCTTTGCCATTTCCAGGTCCTTCTCGAAAGGGGTATAAAATTCTTTAAGTGTTTCCACCCAGCCCTTTTCTCCCTCCTCGACCTTATCCAGGTTCTCTTCCATCAGGGCCGTGAACTCGATATTGAGAATATCGGGAAAATTGACGACCAGAAGGTCATTCACCAGATAACCCAGTTCAGTGGGAAAGAACTTCCTATTTTCCATCCCCACATATCCCTTCCCTTTAATGGTGCTCAAAATCGCGGCATAGGTGGAGGGCCTTCCTATCCCCTTCTCCTCCAGCTCCTTGATCAGCGCGGCCTCAGAGAAACGGAAGGGAGGCTGGGTGAAGTGTTGCCTGGGCGTGAGGCCCAATAATTCCAGAACTTCCCCCTCTGACAATCGGGGCAACTTCTTCTCTTCCTCTTCGCCCTGTTTGCCTGCGGAGATGTGATTGTCCTCGGATTCCACATAAAGGGCCATAAATCCGAGAAAGACAGGCGCGCTTCCCGCCGCAGTGAAAATTCCTTCGCCCGCCTTGATCTCAACCGTTGTCTGGAGAAAAACCGCTGAAGCCATCTGGGAGGCCACGAATCGGTCCCAGATCAACTTATAAAGCGCCCATTGATCCTTATCGAGTATGGACTTCATTTTGTCAGGATCCAGATCGATCGAGGTGGGCCGGATGGCCTCATGGGCATCCTGGGCGCCCTTTCGGCTCTTATAGAGATTGGGCTTAGGAGGAAGGTATGATTCTCCAAATCGGCCATGAATCCACCCCCTGACCTGATGGAGCGCTTCCGAAGAGACGCGGGGAGAATCGGTCCGCATATAGGTGATCAAACCCACCGTCCCTGCCTCGCCCAGGTCCACCCCTTCATACAGTTTCTGCGCAACCCTCATCGTTTTATAGGCGCTGAAGGAGAGTTTCCGTGAGGCCTCCTGCTGGAGACGGCTGGTGATAAAGGGAGGGAGGGGATGTCGCTTTTTCTCCTGTTCAACTATTTTTGAGACATTGAAGGGGACTGATTCGAGCCGTTTCCTCATGGCCTCGGCTTCCGGCCCATTGGCCATGTCCGCCTTCTTCCCTTTCCACTTGACCAGTTTGGCATCGAAGGAGACCGGGGAATCCTTTCCTCTCAGTGTGGCGGTCAGGCTCCAGTATTCCACAGGGACGAAAGCTTCAATCTCTCTTTCTCTCTCACAGATGATTCGGACAGCAACGGATTGAACACGGCCTGCGCTCAATCCCCGTCGCACCTTCTCCCAGAGAATAGGGCTGACCTGATACCCCACCAGACGATCCAGAATCCTCCGGGCCTGCTGGGCCTCGAATTTCGATTGCTGTAACTTCCCGGGCTTCTTCAGGGCTTCGAGAACGGCATTCTTCGTAATCTCATTGAAGAGAACCCTGTAGATATTTTTATCCTTGCCGTCGATCTCTTCGGCGATATGCCAGGCAATGGCTTCTCCTTCCCTGTCCGGGTCAGGGCCGAGATAGATATTCTTCACCTTCTGGCTTGCCTTCTTCAGTTCTCCGAGGACCTTCTTTTTCCCGGCGATGGTGACATATTGGGGGTGAAAATCTTTTTCGATATCCACCCCTAATTCACCCTCAGGAAGGTCTTTGACATGGCCCACTGAGGCTTTAATGATATAGTCATCTCCCAAAAATTTCTGGAGAGTTTTTACCTTGGTCGGAGACTCAACAACGATCATTCCCTTTGTCATTTATTCCCTGTCCCTCTCTTCTGACTTCTGATTTCTGAATTCTTCTTTCTATCTTCTTAACTCATCCCTCTTTATTTTTCACATCTTCTTGCTGAAGCATTTCCCGGGCCATTGAGAGATCAATCCTTTCAACTCCAAATTTAAAAGAAGGCTCGACACTTTCCCGGGCTCAAACCGGCTCTCTCGAATCATCGCATCGATATGGAGAGGCGTCTCCCCCAACATCTCATAAAGAGCCCTCTCCTCTTCGTTCAGTTCCGGTCCCCGAGGCTTAACCTCTTCAATCCTCTCTTTCTCTCTTTTCCACTGGGGCAGTATCTCTTCGAGGATATCTTCGCTCGACTCGACCAACTTTGCCCCGTCTTTGATCAACCGGTTCGTCCCACGACTTCCCCCTGCCCCGACATTTCCTGGAATGGCAAAGACCTCTCTGCCCTGCTCCAGAGCATAGTTTGCCGTGATCAGAGACCCGCTATCCGGACCGGCCTCGACCACAACCACGCCCATGGAGAGTCCGCTGATGATCCGGTTCCGCTTCGGGAAATGTCCTCCCTCCGGGGGAGAGCCCATTGGAAATTCCGAAAGGACAGCGCCCTGCTCAATGATCCTGGCAAAGAGATTTCGATTCTCAGGAGGATAGACCACATCCACTCCGCAACCCAGGACAGCGAGCGTTCTCCCTCCTCCTGAAATCGCCCCCCAGTGGGCCACCGAATCGACCCCTCTTGCCATTCCGCTCACGATGGTCACGCCGTACCTGACAAGAGCCTGGCTGATCTTCTCTGTGATCCACCTTCCATAGGGAGTGGTCTTTCTGCTTCCCACAATCGATACGGCTAATTCATCCTCCTTCTTCAACTCCCCCTTCATATAGAGCAAAGCAGGCGGATCATAGATGTCCCGGAGACGGGAAGGATAAACCTCATCCTTCAAGGTGATGATTCTACCGCCTGATTTCTCAAGTAAGGACAACTCCTTCTTCACCGCCTGCTCAGAAGGTCCCTTTCTAATTTCACCGGCCACCTTTACTCCCAAACCTTCGACCTCAAGCAACTCCTTCATCGAAGCTTTAAAGACGGCTTCCGGGGTCTGAAACCGATCAAGGAGTCTTTTGATAAAGACACTGCCAACTCCTGGAACGGAATTTAAGGCCAACCAGTAAAAGAGATCTTCGGCCATCATGTAACCTGTTTCTACAATAGGGAGAATGCTCTAAAAAAACCGCCTTTTGCTCTCTGATTGCGCACCTGCCCGCCGCAGGCAGGAATTTTAAAAAAATGGTTCCACAGATTCTACTTTATTGATCAATGCATTTCTAATCTGTGTAATTTTACATGACGGATAAGTCACTCGCAAATCATGAAAATTTCCCCCCCACCCATGCCCTCCCCCTCGAGGGGGGAGGGTGAGGGAGGGGGTGATAAGGTTATTTTCTACGTAATCAGAGATTTCTTGACTTTTTTAGAAATCTCAGGGGGATCGGATGACAAAAAAAGCTTTGGAGATGATCAACCACCTCCAAAGCTTTAGTCTCTTAGAAATAAAATTGTGCGCAAAATGGCAACAATAGTTTGGTTACGCAGTAGAAGCACCAAATTACAAGCACCAAATTACAAATAAATTCCAATGGTCCAAATTCCAAACAGAAGAAAGGCGTTTTGGTCATTAGA
>JAGXSW010000262.1 GCA_018333715.1 Syntrophaceae bacterium
TTTCACGATGTGGTGAGAGCCTGGGAGGATCGGGAGCGCGTGATGCGCGAGGCAGAGGGATACCGTGAAGACCTCATCCCCAAAGCGAGAGGAGAGGCGGTTCAGATGCTCCGGATTGCGGAGGCTTATAAAGAACAGCGGGTCATCCGGGCGCAGGGGGATGCCGGGAAATTTTTAGATGTGCTCAGGGCCTATCGAAAAGGGAAAGAAGTGACCAGGGAACGGCTCTACCTTGAAACCCTGGAGAAGATTTTGCCGGGCAAGGAGAAGTATATTCTCCCTCCGGAGGGGGGAAATTCGGTCCTGAAATGGCTCCCATTGAAGGATGGCGTCACCATTAAAGAAAAAGAAGGCAAAATTAAAGAAAAAGAAGGCAAAAAGGAGTAAAGGATGATGAGCGGAAAAAAGCGGATGGCGATTGTTGTTTTGATTTTTCTCGGTCTTCTTCTCGTCTCGGGCGCAGCCTTTACCATTGACGAGAAAGAACAGGCGATTATCACCCAGTTCGGAAAGTATGTCAGAACCATTAAAGAACCCGGATTGAACTTTAAGATACCCTTCATTCAAACCCTAAACCTCTTTGATAAGAGGGTTCTCACAACGGACGCCGTCGCCGTGGAGTATATCACCCTCGATAAGAAAAGGGTGGTCGTGGATCATGTCTCCAGGTGGAAGATCGAAGATCCTCTGGAATTTTACCGGAGCGTGAGGACCGAAGCGGGGGCCCTGGCCCGCCTGGAAGATATCCTGGTTGCCCGGCTGAGGCAGGAGATTGCCAAGCACCCGTTTATCGGATTCATCCGAGAAGAGAGGGAGAAGATCGTCGAGACCGTGGCAAAAGACGCCCATGAGCAGGCAAAACGATTCGGCATCAAGATCATTGATGTGCGAATCAAACGGGCAGACCTTCCCAAAGAGGTTCAGGCAAGCGTCTATGCCCGTATGCAGGCAGAGCGCCACCGGATTGCAAAACGGTACAGGGCCGAGGGAGAACAGAAATCGAAAGAGATCAAAGCCGAAACGGACAAAGAGAAAGAGATCATTCTTGCCAAAGCCTATAGCCAGCAGATGAAGCTGTTTGGCGAAGGGGATGGCCGCGCCACAGAGATTTACATCTCTTCCTATGAGCAGGATACGGAGTTTTACTCTTTTCTCAGGAGACTCCAAACGTATGAACAACTTTTTGAGGGAAAGACGACGATCCTTCTGGAATCGGATTCCGAACTTCTGAAATACTTCAAGAGTCCAAGGATTTCGAGTAAATGAAAAGAACCGATAAAAAGAACAGGTGTCGGAAACTATCAACCCTAATCATTCCCTTTCAATTTTTTATGAAGGGTCAAAGAACCTGCAACTAAAAGTTGGCAAAGATGTGAAAGGAGGCGCCGGATCTAAGAACCTGATATTTCTACCAACCCCCAACCAAGAAAGGAGAACAGTGTATGCATTTCATAAAGATTTTTATTTTCTTAACGTTAAGTCTGGCCATAGGATTTTTGGGTTGCGCTAAGGAGCAAAAGGCGGAGGCTCCAACACAAGAGCAAGTCACAAAGAATCTGGTTCCACCAAAGACGGAGGTTAAGGGACAGGTTTTTCTTGTGGAGCTTAGCGACCTCCGGGTTGTCATGACCGTAAACATAGCTTCCAAAGAAGTAGTCGGGACGCCGAGTCTCAAGGGCAGCATCAAGATCACCAATAAATCGAAAGATATCCAGGATATCCAGGCGGTTACCGTCGAATGCCTGGATGAAGCCGGGAAGCCAATTCCTTATAAACCCGACGAGAAAATAGAAAAAGTTTATCCATTTTGGAAGGTTCTTCAGCCTGAAGGCATTGCCGAAGGTTCTTTGGACATCACGATCCCAGCGAACGCTATCAAAGAAAAGCCCCTTGGAAAGTTAGAAGTCAACCTGGTCTACGTCTCCTCTCCTCTTAAGCGAGAAACATTAGTCTTATCTGAAAAGATAAAGATCGAATAGTCCCTGGTCTTCACATACAGGGTTAAGAGAAAAGGCATTATCCTCATCGGGGAATGGGAGAAAAACCCTCGCCTTAAGGCGAAGACTTTAGTTGAATGGGTGGCTTGCATTTTCCTCACCCTCCCCCTCGCCCCCTCCCGTCGAGGGAGGAGGAATTAAAATTTCCCTCTCCCCTTGGGGGAGAGGGAAAGGGTGAGGGGGGAAGCAGTGTTTGACTTTAGGCGGCTTACAGCCGAACAAATCAGAAAGAATAATGATGGGTCATGATAAGAAACGAATATTGGTGATTGAAGACGATGAAGAGATGAGAGCTTTGCTGAAAGACTTTTTTCTGGAGGAGGGGCTTGAGACAGATTCCGTAAGTAATGGCTCCGAGGCCTTTCGAAAGCTGGTCAAGGAATCTTTCGTTCTCGTCATTACGGATATTCGGATACCTGGTTTGACAGGGTTGGACATTCTTCCTGGAATCAGAAAACTTCAACCCGAAGTCCCCATTATTGTCATCACGGCTTTTGGAAGCGAGGAGATCCGTCAGAGAGCCCTTGAAAAGGGAGCGACGGCCTATTTAGAGAAACCAATCCAGTTCAATACGTTGAGGAGTTTGGTTTGCGAGATGGTCTATCCATCCACAAATCCTCTCTCCCCGGAAGGAAGAAGCTGAGGAGAAAGGAAGACCCATGAAAACGATCCTCTACATTGATCATTCCGAAAGCTATAAGGTTCTCCTTCAGGAGGAGTTGTCAGAAGAAGGACATAGAGTCATTCCTGTAAACAACATCGAGGAGGCTCTATCGAAAAAAAGAGAGATCCAGCCGGACCTCATTATTTTGGAACTGAGACAGAAAATACTCGATGCGAAAAGCTTTGAGAAATTAAAAAGGCGATATCCAGATGTTCCGTGCATCGGGCATTCCACCTACTCCGAATGCCCAAGTGAATATAAGGAATGGGTTGATTACTATTTACCCAAACTGCCTCAAAGCGATGGTTTGAAGGAGTTAATAAAAAGCCTCTGATTTTTAGACAAGGAGGAGGTAATAAAAGGGAAAAGCTTTTGAAGGAATAAAAGGGGACAGCTCTATTTTTTCAATAGAACCGTCCCCTTTTCCCTTTTTCCAAGTGGATCCCCTTTCATTTCCTGGACTGATGGAAATGAAAAGGCAGGTGGACTCCCTGTCCTCTTTGAGTGAATCCTTCCGGGAGAAGAACGCAGACATTCCGGATCGGTTAGAAAAGAAAGTCCGGGGCGAGGAAAAACAGAAAGGAGGTCAAGTCATGGGCGATTTTTTTCAACCCGGAGTGATTACGACACTCCATCGTTTTAAAAAGGTGAATCTGGAACGGATGGAGATGGAACTGGAGTTTTATTCAAAATACAATTCCATCGCATTGGTCCTTCCCTCCCTCTATTCCGAACTGAAGGAGAAGGCGCTCAAAACGATCGTTTCAGAGATTAAGAGGGTTACATACATCAATCAAGTCATTATCACCCTGGGAAGGGCAGACCAGAAAGAGTTTGATCATGCCAGAGAGTTTTTTTCGGTTCTTCCCCAGGAGACGATTATCATCTGGAACGATGGCGAAAGGGTGCGATCCCTTTACGATATCCTGAGCAAGAATGATATTTCAGCGGGGGAAGATGGGAAAGGACGGTCCGCCTGGATGGCATTTGGCTATGTCCTGGCCAGCGAAAAGAGCGATGTCATCGTGCTCCATGATTG
>JAGXSW010000263.1 GCA_018333715.1 Syntrophaceae bacterium
ATGATCATCGATTTTCGTTCCACGCCCATCAGAACCTTATCCTTCGCCTGTTCAAGGTCGGACATATCGACCCATTCCTTTCCGAGGCGGGCCGCCAGAAGGGCGGCCTCATTGACAAGGTTCTCAAGATCAGCCCCTGTAAATCCCGGAGTTCCTCTGGCAAGGAGGGATAGCGCGACATCATCGGATAAAGGCGCCCGTTTCGTGTGGACCTTCAGGATTTCTTCCCTTCCCTTCACGTCAGGAACAGGGACGACGACCTGACGGTCGAACCGTCCGGGCCTGAGGAGCGCAGGGTCCAGAACATCGGGCCGGTTGGTGGCGGCAATCAGGATGACCCCTTCGTTCGATTCAAAACCATCCATCTCCACCAGCAACTGGTTCAGTGTCTGTTCCCGTTCATCATGGCCTCCGCCCAATCCAGCTCCCCGATGTCTTCCAACGGCATCGATTTCATCGATGAAGATGATGCAGGGGGCGTTTCTCTTTCCCTGAAGGAAGAGGTCGCGGACACGGGAGGCGCCCACTCCGACGAACATCTCAACGAAATCAGAGCCGCTGATGCTGAAGAAGGGAACATCGGCTTCGCCAGCAATGGCTCTAGCGAGGAGAGTCTTTCCCGTTCCAGGAGCGCCGATGAGAAGAACCCCCTTGGGTATTCTCCCTCCCAGCTTGGTGAATCTCTTGGGGTCTCTCAGGAAGTCGATGATCTCTTCAAGCTCATCCTTGGCCTCTTCGATTCCGGCGACATTATCAAAGGTCACTTTATGTTGTTCTTTGGTAAGGATCTTCGCCTTGCTCTTTCCGAAAGAGAGGGCTTTTCCGCCGCCAATCTGCATTTGCCGCATGAAAAAGATCCATACCCCGATAAGAATAATCATCGGGAACCATGAGATGAGGATGTTCTGCCAGAGAGGAGATTCTTCTTCCTTCCTGGCATTGATTGCGATCTTTTTTTCTCTGATGATTTTTATCATCTCGGGGTCTTCGGGCGCATAGGTTTTGAACCGTTTCCCCTCCGTATCCTTCCAGATGACACTCCTGCCCCTTGCCTCAACCTCGAGGACCCGATTACTTTCAACCGCATTGATGAAATCAGAATAATTTCTATCCACAAGAGTCTGGCGTGGTTTGCTGAAGAGGTTAAAGAGGAGAATCATAATGATAATGATGATTGACCAGAAGAGAAGATTTTTATAGAGGGAATTCAAACTATCCTCCTGCAAAATAAAAGAGCTGTGAAAAAACCTCTTTCCGCTCTTTTGATTACACAGATTTCAAAAGACGATTGCACAGATTATTATTTGTTTTCAATACGTTTCTAATCGTTGTAATCGTTTCATAATACGTGTAATCAGAGATTTCTGTTCTTTTCCAGAAAACTCAATTTCGATTCAGACTAACATAATTCCTTTATTGATTCAACATACTGAACCCTGCGGGATGGCCGTGAAAATTAAAAGACATTTCTAAATAACTCGTCTAATTATTTGTAATTATTGGATAATTATATGTTTCCGGCACGAACGCCCCTTTTTTACTTGCAAAAAGAGCCAAAAACCTATAAATTCCACATGATGAAAAAGTCGCCCACGAACGATGAAAATAATTACTATCCAAATATATTTGAAATTTCTTCAGTTTAATTCCCTCCCCCTTGACGGGGGAGGGTGAGGGTGGGGGTGAGTAAATTTAGTTCCCCCTCCCCTTCATCCCCTCCCCTGCCTTCGCCGAAGCGGCTTCGCGCAGGCAGGCGCCAGGGGAGGGGAGATATCTGGAGAGTATCTCTAAAATGTTAGAGATAAATTCTCAGACTTTACCGTGTAAGTATCTAAGAACGAATTTCACGAATGGTTCCCTATTTGTGTTATTCGCTGTCATTCGTGCTATTTGTTTCTATTTTCCATTGTTCCAATATTCCGGTATGTTATAACCCCGGGAGGATAGATTTCATATGTCGATCGATCTGTTAAAGAGATGTCCGCTTTTTGCCGGATTAAAGGATGAAGATCTGAAGAAGGTGAGGGCTATTGCCACACTCAGGCAGGCCGGAAAAAGGGAGGTTCTTTTCTCCGAGGGTGAAGAGGCAAAGGGGTTCTATGTCATCCTCTCAGGGAAGGTGAAGCTCTATAAAATTTCGCCGGAAGGCAAAGAGCAGATCCTCCATGTGGTCTCAGCGCCGGATGCCTTTGCCGAGGCGGCGCTCTTTCTCGAGGGGACTTACCCCGCCTTTGCCGAACCCTTGAGCGACTGCCAGTTCCTTTACATTCCCAAGAGAGATTTTATTCAGTTGATTGAGAGGAATCCTCAGCTCAGCATCAATATGATCGTTTCCCTTTCTCACTATCTGAGGCGGTTTGCCTCTCTGATCGAAGAGCTTTCACTTAAGGAGGTCTCCTCACGGATTGCAAAGTATCTGCTCGATCTCTCCATGAAGTTGTCAAAAGAGGGGAAGAATCCAAAGGAGGTTGAACTCGATCTGAGCAAGACTCAACTGGCTTCGAAATTAGGAACGATCAGCGAGACCCTTTCAAGGACCCTGGCAAAGATGAAGGCGAAGGGAATCATCGAAGTGAAGAAGAATAGAATACTCATTCTGAACCGAGAGGCATTGGAGGAGCTGTCTTCAGGGTTGAAAATATGACTAAACCAGTTATTGTGGGCGATTCTTTTTTCAATGCAAGATGTTTCGGGTCAGGAGACCCGAATCTACCCTCTTATTAAACAACCTAAAGGGTAGGGTGCAGGTCTCCTGACCTGCAACTCAATAGGTGATCATGTAGGGCAAGGCTTAAATCCAGATTTAACCGGGGGGACAAAAGCAACCATAAGGGGTGGCCCTAAAAAATTGCTCAATTTAAGTTATAGTTAAAAGCCGCTGCCCCATCATTGCAAGATTATCTTAAAAGGTTACAGAAATTTATCAGAGGACAGATTTGTAAATAGATGACAAATTGTCACTTATTTTTCTCATGTAATTTCAATAAATTAACAATAATTTGGAAATATTTGGACAATTTGTGCCCTTCCGTTACGTTCCCCTCTCTTTAGTCCGCATTAAAATTCTTCTTTAAATTCAACAAATTAAAAAATATTTGTCCTTATAATCCTTTCAGGTATGAAAATTGCTTAATTTATTGTCAAACAATCTGATGAATCCGAAAGGAGATTTAAATGAATTCGATGGTTTTTGAACTGGCATCTGCAAATTTCATCACCATCTGTTTGATTGTTTTCGGCGCCTTTGCTGTTTTGCGGATGGCTAAAACTTATCTCGAAAGTTAAATATTTTCGGAGGTCTCATATGAATGCAAATCAGGCATTAAGTATTTGTGGAGTTGAAGAGGGAGTGAGAAGGGTTGAGATCAATCCTAAAAGGGTGGCTGAATGGGTATTGATCTTTACCAACCTATTCTTCGTTTCCTATTTTCTGGGCAGATTGTTACAGATTTTTTAAAACCCTTCCTATGAATTAAAGGTTTCAATCCCCAGCCTCCTTTAACCTCTAACCCGAGAAGGGCGATCATCTCTGAAATTGAGATGGTCGCCCTTCTTTTAAATTGGGGACGGGTTCACATTTTTGGTTTCCTTCCTGCCTTTTTGATTTCAAATTTCCGGCCTAAAGCACTTTCAATGCCTCCCTGGAATTCCTCATTTCCATAGGGCCAATTCCTCTGGATGGCTTCTCGTATCATATCCCATTCATTCCCTGAAATACTCTCCAAAAACCATTTTTGATATTTCTTCTGTCTTTCACTTTCAGTTCCCCCTAATCTTAGATAGACCGGATCATAGTCTAAAAAATTAAACCTCTTCAATCCTATCTTGGCTTTGTAACTGCTAAAATCATACTGCTCAGGCAACTTTACAATCCCCGCTCGCACGGCATTCATCTCGATATATCGACTGCAAGCCAATAAGTAATAATCCGAAGAAATGGCGCTACTTTTAAATCGGCCCTCCCACAATGTTCCTGTTCTTTGATGACGTTTATTTACATATTGGGCATACCTTTGGGTGACATGTTTCATAAACTTAGCAAGGTTTTGGTCTTCCTGAACAGGTTCGAGGAGGAGATGGATATGGTTGGTCATCAATATGAAACTATAAATCTTGCATGGATATTTCTCCTTGCCTAATTGAAGGAGATGGATGAAAGATTGGTAATCATTTTTGGAAAAGAAAATGGTTTGATGATTATTCCCCCGATGAATGATGTGATAAGGGATATTAGCAATGGCTTGCCTCGCTTGTCTTGCCATGTTAAATCTCTATCAAACATAGTTCAGGAATTCAAGAAAAATGTGAACCCGTCCCCAATTTAAGATGAAGCTGAAATTTTATCTTGCTGCCTGGTGGAAACTTTCGAGAGTTCCTTTTCTTTCCGTAGGAATCCTTCCGCTATTCCTGGGATTCGTTCTATCATGGCGATGGGGTTACCGGGGCCCTTTCGGGCTCTACCTCCTTGCAACCGTGACGGTTGTTCTCATCATGTGGATGACTTATTATCTGGGTGAATGGAACGACCTTGAGGGCGATCGTCTCAACCAAGAATTTAACCGGTTTTCAGGCGGATCAAGAATACTGGTCGAGGGGGTTCTCCCGGCACGGGTTTCGCTTTTTCTGGGATACGGTTGCCTTGCAGGAGGGATCCTGGCCGGCCTTTATATTTATCTACGGTATCAAACCGGTCCCTGGACCCTTATCCTCGGAGGGATGGGCATCTTTTCCGGTTTTTTCTATTCAGGGAGACCCTTCCGATGGGCCTACCGGGGAATAGGAGAGATTCTCATCGGTTTCTGTTACGGCTGGCTTCCGATTGCGACAGGATTTTATCTCTTTGCCGGTTTTTTCAATCATCAAGCCTTTTTGCTTTCCATTCCAGTAGGGTTATCGATCTTCAATGTGATCCTGATCAATGAGTTTCCGGACGAAGAGGCGGATCGCGCCATCGGTAAGAGGAACCTGGTCGTTCGATTCGGAAAGGCGAGGATGATTGACCTCTATATGGGGCTCTCCATTTTGGCCGGCCTCTTCTTCATTAAAATGCTAATAATTTTCGGGGAAAGCTCATGGCTATTTGCCATTTCAGCCATCCCCATCTTTCTTATCCTTTGGAATCTCCTGATGGCCTGGCAAGAGGCCTATCGGGAGGCAAAGAGGCTTGAGCTTCTCTGCAGAAACACCCTTTTGGTCAATCTTGCGATGACCATGATCCTTACCCTGCAACAGACAATATCTCCATAATCCTTCCCCGCAAAGGGAGAGGGAAAGTTTTTGGCCGGGAGGTAAAATTGGAAGAGATTCAGTTCCTCATCGAGAAAGTAAAATTTGATATTCGGGAGGAAAGGCCTGAAGAAGAGATAGCTCAAACGCTTCTCCCGATTTTGGAAAAAGAACCTGGAACTGCAGGCCGGATGATTGAAGAACTGTCAAAAATTCCCTCTCTCGAGATTGCCCGTGTCCTCCAGGGCCTGCTTGAGATTTCAGATGACAAGAAAATCCGAAAGATCATCAAGAGATCGCTCTACCGATTGAAGAGCAAAGGGATCACTGTTGAGGAAGTATGGCCGGAAAAGGGAGGTCCTGTGTTCCGGCCTTTGCAGGCAGAGCCTCCCACAGGATTCGGGGGCCCATATGACTACTTGGGCAAGCGATTGTTGAACCTCATAGTTCCCCATATCGGACGGGGCTTGACCGTGATGCAGGGGATCGTCAACGATACGGAGGGGGTGGTCGATTTCTCCGGAGGGGAGATGGCCCGAAAAGGATTCAGGGTCTTCTTTGAAGAAGTTCAGAAGAGAGGCCCCTTTCCATTGGTGGAGATGGAGCCTTCCTATGTGGCATTTCTCTTTGCTGAAGCCTGCCAATTGACCATTGAAAAAGGAAAGACCCTGCCCCTGGATTACATTCGTTTGAAAGGCGAGATCGAAAGTGTCAAAAAGAAAAGTGAGAAGCCATTGATCTATTCTTATATCATGATGGACGAAATCGAAGCAGATGACCTGGTTTTGAAAAGGGGAGGCGATCTTCTAAAAACGGACTTATTTAGCGACTGGGAAATTGAAGAGAAGGAGATCCGGCCCTATGCCGATGAGGTATGGGAGGCGGAGGAATCGAAACTGATTCTCAATCGGGCTCAGAAAAGGGCCCGATTTCAGGATATCTATCAAAGGGCGCTCTACGATCTCTTCCCTGAAGAGAGGCGATCTCTTTATCGGCGCAGAATGGAGGAGATGGCCTACTATCTTTTCAAATCGGGAAAAGAGGAAGAGGCAAAAGTTTCTTTAGCGGTTGCCATCGATCTCAAAAAGCCTCCGAATCTAATTCAACCCAATCCCTTCCTCTTTCAACTGGTGGTTCAATCAATCTTTGATCTTCTGTCAGAAGCCTATGAGGAAAAGATGGAGGAGTCTTCTTTTATTATAAAACCGTAATTCAATTTCGGATTGCAGATTGCGGAATGCGGAATATCTTAAATACTTAATTTCTGATCCTGGATTCTTGATTCTGGATCCTGGATGCTTGATACTGGATACTTGATAACACCGTATCAAGGTGCGAGAATTTAATATCCAGTATCTGTGTTTTATTTATAATCCAGCATCAAGTATCTCTTAAAATAACTCCAAACTCATTATATACAGCGTCATTAATCACAACAAAGCACGTCATTCCTGCGAAAGCAGGAATCCAGAAAAACACTGGATTCCGGGTCAAGCCCGGAATGACAGACCGGTAAGATTTATCTCGTTATGTATAAGATGAAAAAGTGGCTAATCATTGCAGGGGTTGTTCTCCTCGTCTTCGCAGGAGGCTACCTTGTTCTCTCCTTCTATGCTGTGAAATTCATTCAGGCCCAAGTTCAAAAGGCGGTTGGACCCGGATTCACCATCGCTCAGATCAAGGTCAAGGCAACCCACCTCTCCATCAATGGAATTCGATTTGAGGATCCCCGCACAAGACAGAACTTCCTCCAGATTGAGGAGATGAGGATTTATCCTGATCTTTTTTCATTTTTACAAAAAAGACTGCAAATTCGAGAGTGGATCATCTTAAAACCCTCATTCTTTTTCTATCGAACCCGAGAGGGGGTCTTTATCGGCCCATGGGTATCCATTAAAAAAGAAGAGAAGAGCGGAGAGGTCTCTGGCAGGGAAGAGAAAAAGAAAGGAGAGGCCATTCCTATAAAGATTGACCGTCTCCGGATCGAGAAGGGCTCCATTGATTTCGATGATATGAAGGCGGGTGAGACTCCCGGGCAGATCAGGTTGAGGGATGTGTGGCTAAAAATTGAGAATATCGACTATCCCCTTGTCTCCTCCCAATCTTCCATTGAATTGAAAGGGAGGATGAAAGGGAAGACGAAAGAAGGGGAGATTGTTACGAAGGGGTGGATCGACCTCAAGACCTTGGATATGGAAACCTCTTTAAAAATTCGGGAGGTTGATTTAAAGGTTTTCGAACCTTACTACCGAAAGAGGGTTTCGGCGGATATTGAGTCCGGGCATTTGAATGTGGACGCTCATATTGCGATAAAGAAGAGCGTGATCGACACCCCCGGGAAGCTGGAGGCGGCTGATCTTCGTGTTAAAGAAGAAGGGACGATCTTTTATATTCCTGCGAAAACCCTTCTCTCTCGCCTGAAGGATAAAGGGAACCGTGTGGAGATTCAATTTCATGTGAGGGGGAATTTGGATGATCCCCGGTTTAAACTACAGGAAACCTTCCTGATGCGAATTGGAATTGGACTGGCTGAGGCCATAGGGCTTCCGATCAAAACAGTGGGGGAAAGTCTCTTCGAAGGTTCGGGAAAAGGGTCTGAAGGGCTTGCGGAAGGGTTGAGGTCGATCGAGGAGCTGCGCAAGAAGAAGGAAAAGAAGAGATGAGCCTCTTTTCTGTCCGTATAACCGAATATTTCGCAACGTTATGGTTGACAAAGAAGAGATCAATTGATATGAATAACCCGGCCTGATCGAAGGGAGGATCGATGTGGGAAATTATAAGAAGCGTGTCGTCATTACAGGGATAGGGCCTGTTACACCGGTGGGCATCGGGAAAGAGGCCTACTGGGAGAGTCTGGTTCAAGGGAAATCATCCTTCAAACGGATCGAGTTTCCATGTCGCGACATGAGCCAGTACCGGTGCCAGATCGCTGCGCCCATTGAAGGATTCGATCTGGGTCAATATGTGGAGAGATCGAAGCATTCGAAATATTTTGGGAAGACCTCCCAGTATGCTGTTGCTGCGGCGAAGATTGCTCTGGAGGATGCGGGCATCCAATTTGAAAGACATGATGCGGAGACGAAAAACCCCCATGAGCAAAAAAGTGAATATCGACTGAAGGGGATTGATCCCTTCCGCATTGGAGTGATCCTTGGAGTGAGCGTGGAATCCATGGAGATCTTGGAACATTATCACGAGCGTTTTTTATCGAGAGGAACCAGAGGCATTTCCCCTTTTGCCCTTCCCAATATCTACCTGAGCGCCATCACCTCCCATGTGGCCCAGTATTTCACGATCAGAGGAACTTCGTTTGCCCTCTCGACCGCCTGCGCCTCAGCCACACATGCCATGGCCAATAGTTTTCTTCAGATTCAGGGGGGCATGGAAGATGTCGTGGTGACCGGTGGATCGGATGCCTGTCTGACCCCCTATGTCTTCGGAGGGTTCG
>JAGXSW010000264.1 GCA_018333715.1 Syntrophaceae bacterium
CGGAACCTCTTTCAGGTTTATCAGGAGATTCAGGAGATAGCGCCCCCGCCCTTTATCCTGTTGGAGAAGGGAAAACAGGTGATGGTCGAGAGGATAGAAGACCTCCTTCAATCCCTGAGCCATCTGGGAAGGGAAGGACTCTCCATCCAGAGATATAAAGGGCTGGGAGAGATGAATCCCGCACAACTCTGGGAGACGACGATGAATCCGGAGAAACGGACCCTTCTCAAGGTGAGGGTGGAGGATGCCATCGAAGCGGACGAAACCTTCAGCATCTTAATGGGCGATGAAGTGGAACAGCGCCGCCACTTCATCGAAGAAAACGCCCTCTTCGTCCAGCGCCTCGACATTTAATACGAAAGGTTAAGGTTGAGGTTAAGATGGAGACGATTAATGATCAATTTCTGAGCCTTGACCTGAACCCAATTTTTAGAGGAAGAGGGATGCTCATCGTTGGAGTGACGGGAGGAGTGGCCAGCGGCAAGACAACGGTCTCCAGGATCTTTGAAGAAGAAGGGGCCTACATCATCGAAGCAGACCGGATCGCCAGGGAGCTGGTTCAGCCCCAATCCCCCGCGTGGAGGCAAATCACCCGGGTCTTCGGAAAAGAGATCCTTGAAAAGGATGGAACCATCGACCGGAAGAGGTTGGCTGACCGGGCCTTTTCCGATTCCGGGCAGAGAAGATTATTGAACGAGATCCTTCATCCCCGGATCAAAAAGGAGATGGGGAAGAGGGCAAGGGAGATTGGACGGAAAGACCCTCATGCCATTGTCGTCTTCGACGTTCCCTTGCTGGTGGAGACAGGGTTTCATCGGGAGGTGGACAGGGTCGTGGTCATCACCTCGAAGGAGAAACAACAGATAGAGAGGCTGAAGAAGAGGGCAGGCATGAGCGAGGAGGAGACGCGGAGGATCATCTCCTCCCAGATGGACCTTGAGGAGAAGGTAAAAGCGGCGGACTTCGTCATTCGAAATGAGGGGTCCATCGAGACGATTCGGAGAAGAGCCAGAGAAGTATTTCAAGAATTGAGGAGGATCGCCCTTCAGAAGAGAAGGAGACCGACCGACAAGTAAAAGAGGAGGATAAAAGGAAGGACTATGAATCTCAAGGATTTGAAGAAGAAGAAAATCAATGAATTAACAAAGATCGCAAGGGAACTCAATGTCGAAGGGGCAACCGGGATGAGGAAACAGGACCTCATCTTCGCCATCCTTCAGGCCCAGACAGAGAAGAACGGCCTGATCTTCGGGGAAGGGGTGCTGGAAATCCTGCCCGACGGCTTCGGGTTCCTGAGGGCGCCTGATTACAACTATTTGCCCGGACCGGACGACATCTATATTTCGCCCTCCCAGATCCGGCGATTTAACCTCCGAACCGGCGACACGGTCTCCGGTCAGATCCGCCCCCCCAAAGACACGGAAAGATATTTTGCCATGCTGAAGGTTGAGATGGTCAATTATGAAGACCCGGAGGTGGCGCGGGATAAAATCCTCTTCGACAACCTGACCCCTCTTTATCCTCAGGAAAAGGTCTCTCTGGAGATGGAAGGAGATAGAAACAACTACTCTGCCCGGGTGATGGATCTGCTCACCCCCATTGGAAAGGGGCAGAGAGGCCTCATTGTCGCCGCTCCCCGGACAGGCAAGACCATGCTTCTTCAGGCGATCGCCCACAGCATTACGAAGAATCACAAGGAGATTACCCTCATCGTTCTCCTCATCGATGAACGGCCCGAGGAGGTGACAGACATGGAGCGCTCGGTCGATGGTGAGGTGATCAGTTCCACCTTTGACGAGCCGGCCCAGCGCCATGTTCAGGTGGCGGAGATGGTGATCGAGAAGGCGAAGAGATTGGTGGAGCATCAGAGGGATGTGGTGATCCTTCTCGACAGCATCACCCGTCTGGCGAGGGCCTACAATACGGTCGTCCCGCCCAGCGGGAAGATTCTCTCCGGCGGGGTTGATGCCAATGCCTTACAGAAACCCAAACGTTTTTTCGGCGCGGCGAGAAACATTGAAGAAGGCGGAAGCCTCACGATCATCGGCACAGCCCTGATCGATACGGGAAGCCGGATGGACGAGGTGATCTTCGAGGAGTTTAAAGGCACGGGAAATATGGAGATCAACCTGGACCGGCGACTGGTGGACCGCAGGGTCTTTCCTTCGATCGATATCCAGCGATCCGGCACACGGAAAGAGGAGCTCCTTCTGGCCCCCAATGACCTGAACCGCATCTGGCTCCTGAGAAAAGTGCTCCAGCCGATGAACTCGGTGGACAGCATGGAATTCCTTCTTGACAAGATGCACGCCACTAAGAGCAACCGGGACTTTCTCGATTCGATGAATCAATAAACACAATCACTCTCACTTTCACCAAAGGAGTTGAAAATCTTCACAAAATCAGTTAAATAGTGTCTGTTTATAAAATTTGTTATTCCGTCATGCCGGAACTGAGGAGCCTGCCCCGTACTGGATACGGGGGCATCCAGACGTCGTCCCGACCCCGTATCAAGCACGGGGTAAACTCCAGTCGGGAACCATCTTTAAGACTGGGTCCCGGTTTTCACCGGGAACCCTGGATTCCGGCTTTCGCCGGAATGACGACCTTTTTTGAAACTGTTACTTTGTGGACAGGCTTTAAATAGATTCGGAGGCTATGGAGATGAAAAAGGATATCCACCCCAAGCTTTATGATACGGTGATCAAATGCGCCTGTGGAGCGACCTTCGAAACAAAAAGCGTGCAGAAGGAGACCCATGTGGAAATCTGTTCGAGTTGCCATCCCTTCTACACCGGCAAACAGAAATTTGTGGATTCCGCAGGCAGGATCGAAAGGTTTAAGAAGAAATACGGAGAGACGATTGAAAAGAAAGATTGATCCCTTCGGCTCTTTGTCTGGTTTTCTGCGAAGATTTTCGGATCCCGGGTGGAGGCACACCCGGCCAAGCCTGCGACCGATTCCCGCCCAACCCTTATTCGAACCAGCCATTCAGCATTAGTTTGTTCGGAGGATGAAGATGTCTTTAGGGAGAAGGGGCCCCGGAGAGGGGCGTTTCCCATGGAGCCGTATTATCTCCAAAAAAGAGGAAGGACCGCTTCGCGTTGGGGGGCAGGCCGTAATCGAAGGGGTGATGATGAGATCTCCCCACTGCATGGCCATTGCTGTCCGGAAGTCCGGCGGAGAAATAGTCGTGAAAAAGGAGGGATTGAACTTCTTCTCCGAGAAGAGCTTCTTATTTAAACTCCCCCTGGTAAGGGGCGTCATCGCCCTGATCTCAGCTCTTGCCCTTGGAATCAGAGCCCTCCACTTCTCCGCCAACCAGGCCCTCCCTGAAGAGGAAGGCCAGAAGGAAATCAGCTCCTGGGCGATGGGCCTCACCTTTGCGCTGGCTCTCTTTTTTGGCATTTTTCTTTTCTTTCTAGCCCCTCTTTTTTTGACGAAGGGGTTGAGGTGGTTCTTTCCGATCCTTTCAACGAGCGGATTGCTCTTCAACCTGACGGACGGCCTCATCAGGCTGGCCTTCTTTCTCGCCTATATCCGGGCCATCTCCTTTTTAAAGGAGATCGAGCGGGTTTTTCAATATCATGGCGCGGAACATAAGTCGATCTTCGCCTATGAGGCGGGGGAGCCATTGAGTGTCGAACGGGTGAAAGAATTCGGTCGTCTCCATCCCCGGTGCGGAACGAACTTTCTTCTCATCGTCATGGTGGTGAGCGTCCTGATCTTTGCTCTCATCCCCCACCACCTTCCGTTCGGATATAAGGTGGCTTCCCGGGTGGTCTTCATTCCTTTGATCGCCGGGCTCTCCTATGAGATCATCCGGTTTGCCGATCGAAAGCGAAACCGGAGAGGAATCCGGTTTCTCATCCAACCCGGACTCTGGCTCCAGAGGCTCACGGCACGGGAGCCTACCGAGCCCCAGATCGAAGTGGCCCTGCGCGCTCTTCAGGAGGTGCTGGAAATGGAGAGACGACGGCAATAAAAACCGCGTCCTGGAATAGTGGAATGTTGGAATAATGCGTAAGAGCGAAAATACTTTTTTCTAAACCCAATATTCCAATATTCCATCATTCCATATTTTTTCTTTTGGCATTCATTTGACATTTAATTTTTGACATTTGCAATTATTCAAGAGGGATTCGAGATGTTTGAGAAATTAGAAGAGGTGGAGCGCCGGTACGACACACTCTCCCACCTCCTTAGCCAGCCTGAAGTAATCAACAATCAGACAGAGCTTCAGAAAGCGGCCAGGGAGTTTTCGGAACTGGGAAAGGTGGTCGAGCTCTACCGAAGGCTGAAGAGGCTGGAAGAGGAGATCAAAGGAAACCGCCAGCTCCTCGCCGGCGACGAAGACGAGGAGATGAAAGGGTTGATCAGAGAGGATCTTCAGCGGCTCACAGGAGAGAAGGAGAAGATAGAGGAGGATCTCCGGATGGCCCTCCTTCCGAAAGATCCCAACGATGAGAAGAACATCCTTCTTGAGATCCGGGCAGGAACCGGAGGAGATGAGGCAGGGCTCTTTGCATCCGATCTTTTCCGGATGTATGGAAAATATGCGGAGAAGAACCGGTGGCGAGTGGAGATCATGAGCCGAAGTTTCACGGGTGTGGGCGGGTTCAAGGAGGTCATTGCCCTGATCGAAGGCAAGGGGGCCTACAGCCGGCTGAAGTACGAGAGCGGTGTTCATCGCGTTCAGAGGGTTCCTGTCACAGAGTCCCAGGGACGGATTCATACCTCAACGGTGACAGTGGCGATCCTTCCGGAGGCAGAGGATGTGGAGGTGGCGATCGATCCGAACGACCTCCGGATCGATATTTTCCGGTCTTCAGGCCCGGGAGGTCAGAGCGTCAATACCACGGACTCCGCTGTCCGGATCACTCATCTTCCCACGAATATGGTGGTTTCCTGTCAGGACGAGAAGTCCCAGCACAAGAATAAGGCGAAGGCCCTTAAGATTCTGAGAGCGAGATTACTGGACCATGCGAGGCAGGAGAAAGAGAAGGAGATCTCGGCGCAGAGAAAGAACCAGGTGGGGACCGGGGAACGGAGTGAGCGCATCCGGACCTATAACTTTCCACAGGGAAGGGTGACGGACCACCGGATCGGTTTGACCCTCTACCGGTTAAGCGAAGTGTTAGACGGTGAGATCGATGAGGTCATCCATAAACTAACCACCCACTATCAGGCAGAAGCGCTCAAAGGTTAAAAGTCGTATCGTCTGGCAGTCTTATAGTCGCATCGTCAAAAATCGGATAAAAAAACAAAAGACTATGAGACGATACGACGATTTGACAAAGCAACCTGTCATCCCGAACTTGTTTCGGGATCTCGGTTTGGGTTGACGATGACTGTCCTAAAAGCATTGAATTGGGCAACGGATTATCTCAAGGAGCACCGGGTTGAGAATCCCCGGCTCAATGCGGAGCTCCTGCTGGCCCGCTCGATGCGCCTCAGCAGAGAGGAGCTCTACATCCGTCTCCACGACCAGGCGATGGAGGAAGAGATCAAGACGCTGGAGGGTCTGATCCGGAGAAGAGGTTCCGGCGAGCCGCTTCAATATATTTTGGGACATCAGGAGTTCTGGTCCATCGACCTTAAGGTGGATCCCCGCGTCCTCATTCCAAGGCCGGAGACAGAGCGTCTGGTTGAAGAGGCTCTTTCGATCCTCGCAAAAATTTCTTCCAAAAAAATTCCATCTGTTTTAGAATTGGGGACAGGAAGCGGAGCCATCGCCATCTCATTGGCAAAAGAAGTGAAGAATATTTTTCTAGTCGCCACCGACCTCTCAGGGGATGCGCTCATGGTGGCCAAGGATAATGCGAGACAGGCGGGCGTTTCCGACAAGATCGGGTTTGTGAAGGGCGATCTCCTTAACCCATTCCATCCGGGAGAGACCTTTGACCTGATCCTTTCGAATCCTCCCTATATTTCTGATTCGGAAATAAAAGATCTCTCAAGGGAGGTGAGGAATCATGAACCCCTCATCGCGCTGAAGGGTGGAAAGGACGGCCTGGAGTTTTATCGGAAGTTGATTTCCCAAACTTCTTCTTATTTGAAAAGGGGAGGGCGGCTCCTCCTGGAGGTGGGAAACAATCAGGCGCCCAGCATTTCTGAGATGATCGAGGCCGAGGGAGGCTTTGAACGACCTGAGCGAGTTAAGGACCTTTCAGGAACCGAGAGAGTGGTCAAGGCACAGAAAGTGGACAGTAGAAAGTGGAGGGTGGAAAAAAATTAACGACCTTCTACTCACGACTTTCCACCTTCCAAAAGCGGAGCGATAGATGGATAAGATCATCATCCGGGGCGGAGAGAGGTTGATTGGAGAGGTGAAGGTGAGCGGTTCAAAGAACGCCTCCCTTCCCATCTTTGCCGCCTCCCTCCTCGCAGAGGGAGAGAACCTCTTCCACAATGTCCCTAATCTGAGGGATATCCTGACCATTGCGAGGGTCCTTAAGAATCTGGGGGTGAAAGTCCAGGGAGAAGATGGGGCCTATCGAATCGATGCCACAGAGGTCTCAAACATTGAAGCCCATTACGATCTGGTGAAGACAATGAGAGCTTCCATCCTCGTCCTGGGCCCCCTGGTGGCTCGAATGAGAAAGGCAAGGGTTTCCCTTCCCGGGGGATGTGCCATTGGCGCAAGGCCCATCAACCTTCATCTCATGGGTCTCGAAGCAATGGGCGCAAAGATCGATCTCCGCAGCGGGTATGTGGAGGCAAAGGCGGACCGGTTAAAAGGAGCTGACATCTCCTTTGACACGGCCACGGTGACAGGAACGGAGAACCTGATGATGGCCGCCACGCTGGCAAAGGGAAAGACCGTTTTACAGAACGCCGCCATGGAGCCGGAGGTGGTTGACTTAGCCAGCGTCCTTAAAAAGATGGGAGCGAAGATTGAGGGAGCAGGGACGAGCCTCATCGAGGTTGAAGGCGTGGAATCCCTTCGTGCGGCAGAGCACACGATCATCCCTGACCGAATCGAGGCAGGAACCCTGATGGTGGCGGCCGGATTGACACGCGGCAACATCAAGCTTCATCGATGCCCTTTCCACAATATGGAAGCGGTCATCCATAAATTGCGAGAGACGGGAATGGAAATCGATCCAGAAGGAGAAGGGGTGAGGGTGGTAGGAAGCCGCAGGATCCGGAGCGTCGATGTGAAGACACAACCCTATCCCGGATTTCCAACAGACATGCAGGCCCAGTTCATGACCCTGATGTCTCTGTCCAGGGGATTGAGCATCATCACTGAAACGATCTTTGAAAATCGTTTCATCCATGTGAACGAACTTCAAAGGATGGGGGCGGATATCCGGATCCAGGGAAACACAGCGATTATCCAGGGCGCGGAGAGCCTGAGCGGAGCCCAGGTCATGGCGACCGACCTGAGGGCGAGCGCCTCCCTCATTGTTGGCGGCCTTGCCGCTGACGGGGTGACAGAAATCTCGAGGGTCTATCACCTGGATCGGGGCTATGAGGAACTGGATAAGAAATTGATCGGGCTCGGGGCCAATATCAAGAGGGTGAAAGAAGGAGAATGAAATTTCCCCCTCCCCAGCCCTCCCCCCTCGAGGGGGAGGGTGGGGGTGGGGGGGCAATAGTCGAAAATATAAAGAATTGTGGATTGGAAAAAGAACATTCAAAGAGGCTTTTTGATGAGGGTTTTTCGAAGCGGAGAAAAAGGATTTGATCGATACCTTTCGGAGGTGGAGAGCAGGATTGCCGGGGATCCCCTTCGCCTTGAGGGAGAGGTCCGGTCCATTCTGAGGGATGTGAAGAAGAGGGGGGATATGGCCCTTCTTCAATACACGGAACGATTCGACCGTGTTCGACTCCTTCCTTTGCAACTCGAGTTGAAGAGGGAGGAAGTAAAGGAGGCCCACAGGAGAATCCCTCTCGATTTTATGAAGACTCTTAAGAAGGCAAGCCATCGCATCCGAACGTTTCACGAGCTTTCAAAGAAGAGATGGGTGGTCAAATGGATTGAAGAAGGGATCAGGATCGAACAGATTGTAAAACCGCTGGAGAGAGTGGGGATCTATGTTCCCGGGGGAAAGGCGTCCTATCCCTCCACCGTTCTGATGGCCGCCATCCCCGCAAAAGTGGCAGGCGTGAAAGAGATCATTATTACGACGCCTCCTCACGCGGAAGGAATCAGCCCTGCGGTTCTTGTGGCCGCAGATCTGGCCGGAGTGGACCGGATCTTTCGCGCCGGAGGAGTTCAGGCGATCGGAGCCTTAACCTATGGCACCGAATCGATTCCGAAGGTGGATAAAATTGTTGGGCCCGGAAATCGTTATGTGGCTATTGCCAAGCGGCTCGTCTATGGCGCTGTTGATCTGGATATGGTGGCCGGACCGAGTGAGATCGTAATCATCTCTGACGGAAAGACTCCTCCGGCCTTTGTGGCGGCCGACTTAATCTCCCAGGCAGAGCATGATGAGAGGGCGCTCTCCATCCTGATCACTCCATCCGAATCCTTTGCAAGAAAAGTGGAAGAGGAGGTCCGGAGACAGCTCTTAACCCTGAAGAGGGAGAAGATCGCCAGCAAAAGCCTCCGCCAGAGAGGCGCCATCCTGATCGTCAAAGATCTCCCTCAGGCTATTGAACTTGCGAATAGGATTGCACCCGAACACCTTGAGCTGAGTGTGGAGAATCCCCTGCGCCTGGCGAGGTCGGTGAAACATGCGGGAGCCGTCTTTCTTGGTCCCCATACTCCTGAAGCCATCGGAGACTATCTGGCAGGGCCGAACCACATTCTCCCCACGGCAGGAACAGCCCGGTATGCGTCGGCCCTGAGCGTTGAGGATTTTCAAAAAAAGATTAACCTGATACAATTTAGCGAAAAGGCATTAAAGCGATTCGAAGGGGATGTGAAGAGATTTACGGAGTGGGAGGGGCTGGAGGGACATTACAGGTCGGTTCGGGTGAGGATAAAAAGGTAATGATATAGAAACGAAACCGAGATCCCGAATTCTTTAGTGTAATGATTCAGTGAAGACTTTACATATAATGTCATTCCGGACTTGATCCGGAATCCAGGGTTTCCTGTGCAAACAGGAACCCAGTTTCTTTGTTATAGATCCCTGCTTCCGCAGGGACGACGTCTGGATTCCCGTTTTCACGGGAATGACAACCCTAAGATTCATAGGGATTTGGTCAAGGAGCAACCATGAAAAAACATCGGAAGGCAGAGGTGAAGAGAAAGACGAAAGAGACAGAAGTTCTCTTGAAGATTGATCTGGATGGGTCCGGTAAACATTCGATCCAAACAGGCATTCCCTTCTTCGATCATATGCTCAGCCTGCTGATCTATCACAGCAGAATGGACCTCTCTCTCGAGGCAAAAGGCGATATTGGTGTTGATGCACACCACACCGTGGAAGATGTTGGGATCTGTCTGGGAGATGTCATCCGAAAAGCGCTTGGAGAGGCAAAAGGGATTCAGCGATATGGAATGGGCCTTCTCCCGATGGATGAGACGCTGGCTTCGGTCACCTTAGACCTTTCGATGAGGCCCTGCCTTGTCTATCATATGAAACTGAAAAGATCTAAGATCGGGACTTTTGACCTCGAACTGGTGGAAGAGTTCATGAGGGCTCTCTGCAATCACGCAAGGATGACGCTTCACATCAACCTACTCTATGGCAGGAACAGCCATCACATGGTAGAGTCTGTTTTCAAAGGATTGGGAAGAGCGTTGAGAGAGGCGGTCTCTATTGATAAGCGGTCAGTCGGAATTCCTTCAACGAAAGGAGTCTTATAATTCGGATTTAAGCCCTGAAGGGCTGAGTTACGTAACTCAGGGCTTTAGCCCTGATGATTCCGCAATCCGCAATCAGAAAAGCTATGAAACCAAAGATCGTCATCATCGACTACGGGATGGGGAATCTCAGAAGCGTTCAGAAGGGTTTCGAGCGGGTCGGGTTTGAAGCCAGCGTGACCCGGAGCAAAAGGGAGATTTCCGGGGCTTCAGCGATCGTTCTTCCGGGAGTGGGGGCCTTTAAGGACTGCATGGAGAATCTGGAGAGGTATGGATTGATCGAATCGATCCTTCGTTCCATTGAGAAAGGGAAACCTTATCTCGGCATCTGCCTTGGCCTTCAAATTCTATTTTCAGAGAGCGAGGAGTTCGGACATCGGAGGGGGCTTGACCTGATCAAAGGAAAGGTTGTGAGATTCCGGCCCGACCCTGAACATAAGGTTCCTCACATGGGATGGAATTCGATTGAAAAAGAGAGGGAAGCCCCCCTGCTTCAAGGGTTAAAGAGCGGAGACTTCTTCTATTTTGTCCACTCCTATTATGTGCTTCCCGATGGAGAAGCGTGGAACTCGACGATCACCCAATACGGAATTCCTTTTGTTTCGAGCATCTGGAAGGAGAACATCTTTGGCACACAGTTCCATCCGGAGAAGAGCCAGCAGAAGGGATTGAGGATACTGGAGAACTTTGCGAAGGCGATTTAGCCTTTTTTCTCCCTCCCCCTTGACGGGGGAAGGGTGGGGGTGGAGTGACCAATTCCCCCTCACCCTATCCCTCTCCCGCTTGGGGAGAGGGGAATGATAGTGGAAGGAGCCGCCAATGAACGAAGTCAAAGTAGGTGACATCCGGATCGGAAAGGGGAATCCGCTTGTCTTGATCGCAGGTCCATGTGTGATAGAGGGCGAAGCCGTCGTCCTGGAGATTGCAAAAGATTTAAAGGCGCTCTGCAAGGAGCTGGAGATTCCCCTGATCTTCAAGGCTTCTTATGAGAAGGATAACCGGGGTTCGGAGAAGTCTTATAATGGCCCGGGACTTAAAGAGGGATTGAGAATCCTTGCAAAGGTGAAGGAGAAGTTCGGCCTCCCTGTCCTGTCCGATGTGCACCGGATGGAAGATGTGGATCAGGCAAAGAAAGTTTTAGATGTGATTCAAATTCCGGCTTTTCTCTGCCAGCAGACGAGCCTTCTTCTCAAAGCGGGAGAGACGGGAAGGGTGGTCAACATCAAGAAAGGACAGTTTGTCGCGCCGGAGAATATGGCCGGCGCAGTCAAGAAGATCCACAGCGCCGGAAACAGGCAGGTCCTTCTCACGGAGCGGGGGACCTGTTTCGGATATAACAAATTGATTTCGGACTTCTGCTCCATTCCCATCATGCAGGGGATCGGCTGTCCGGTCATCTTTGATGCCACGCATGTGGTGAGAAATTACGGAATTCCGAGTGAGGACCCGAGAGGCGGAAGCCCTCAGTATGTTCCCCATCTCTCCCGTGCGGCCATGGCTGTGGGCTGCAATGGCCTCTTTCTCGAAACCCATCCCAGGCCGGCTGAGGCGCTCTGCGATGCATCGAGCATGATTCCTCTCAATGAGATGGAGGGTCTTCTCCGGCAAACCAAAGCCATCCACGATCTGGTCAGAACATGGGGAATTGTTTAGATATCAGCGCAGAGCGCATAGTATACATGGAAGCACCAAATAACAAACAAATTCCAACAGTCCAAATTCGAAATTTCAAACAAAATCGTTTTGGTCATTTTAAATTGAAATTTGGACCTTATTTGGGATTTGGAATTTGTGATTTGGGATTTCAAACGTTGTGTCCTTTGCGATTATTTAATTAAAAAGGAGGGCAAGACGTGAAGATATTTATTGATACGGCAAATCTAAGTGAGATCAGGAAGGCGAAAGCGCTCGGTCTGGTCGATGGGGTGACAACTAATCCCACGCTCCTTGCAAAAGAGGGGGAGACAGCGGAGACACTGATCCGAAAGATCTCGAAAGAGGTGAAGGGGCCTGTTAATGTGGAGGTCACAGGCCTCGCCTGTGAAGAGATCGTGAAAGAAGGCAAAGTCCTGGCAACCTGGGGCGATGAGATCGTGATCAAGATCCCCATCAATCAGGAGGGGTTGAAGGCGGTGAGAATCCTCGCCACAGAAGGTATTCAGACGAATGTAACCCTCCTCTTCTCGGCGAGCCAGGCCATTCTGGCCGCAAAAGCAGGGGCGACCTATATCTGCCCTTTCATAGGAAGGCTTGACGACATCAGCTTCAACGGCCTCGAATTGATCCAGCAGATCAGGGAAATTTATGACAATTACGATGAGATTGAAACCCGCATCATCGTCGCCAGCGTGAGAAACCCCATTCATGTGATAGAGGCAGCGCGGATGGGCGCTGAGATCGTGACCATCCCGCCCGCCATTCTGGACCAGATGGCAAAGCATCCCCTCACAGACAGAGGGATTGCCCAATTCTTAGAAGACGCCAAGAAGATTGGAGTTAAGAAGTGAGATCTCCAACAATCATCCCTCCCCCTTGATGCCTGCCTGCGCGAAGCCGCTTCGGCGAAGGCAGGGGGGAGGGTGTGGGTGGGGGTGTGAAAAGTTATTCCCCCTCCCCTTTATCCCCTCCCGCCGGAGACTGTGTCGTAATTACTGTTTTGTCACCCTGAATTTATTTCAGGGTCTCTAAGCCGTTGATTTTATTAGATGCTGAAACAAGTTCAGCATGACATTTTTTACTATTTCCCCATTACGACACAGTCT
>JAGXSW010000265.1 GCA_018333715.1 Syntrophaceae bacterium
AGATCGTAGGCTATCCAGGGCCCGGGGAATGGCGGCATGGTTAGTGATGGAGTATGGAATAGGCACGCTTGGGGAGTTGAGCAAGCGAATAGGACGTGATGTTACGACATTAAGTTCGGCAGCGAGGCGGTTACAGATAAGATCCAAAATGGATATGGAATTAGCAGAAAAGGTGGGAAAATTATTGGATACCTTCTCTTAAATTGCAATATTGCAAGCCTGACCCTAAGTTATTGGAGTTACTAATTACGCAATTGGTGCCAGGCAACGGTAATTCGGTATTGATATGCATAGGTTTCTTTACCGTGTTATCATTGCCCTTAAATTTACGGAATACCCCCCTCTTTGGCAAAGAGGGGGTATTCTCTCCTTTTTTGACTAATCGACAGATTTCTGGAATGCTGTCGGGGTCATGCCGGTATATTTCTTAAACATTCTCAAAAAGTAGGACTCGTGGTTAAATCCCACTTCGTTTGATAACTGGGACAATTTTATGTTCCTTTTCTTAAGCAGAACCTGCTTGGCCCTGTCAATTCTAAACCTATTAATGTGTTCCCCCATACTCCGCCCTGTTTCCTTCTTGAACTTTTTCCCTATATACTCTCTTGAAATGCGGACCTGGGCCGCAACATCCTTGGGCCGAATAGGTTTTGTGTAATGATCACCAATAATTTTTATTGATTCCCTAACCGGAACACTTGGCCTGTTCATAAGGCTGCATTTTGAGCGGTTTCCCTTAGACCCCCCTATCCCCCTGTTCTCCTTCAACATGACCTCCACCTTTTCAAGCAAATCAAATGGGTCAAAAGGTTTTCTTACGTAACCCTGAACCGTCAAATCAGCGCACCTTTCCGCCCTTTCGATTGTGCTGTGGGCTGTCATCACGATCACCGGGACTGTTTTTGAAAGCCCTCGAATGCTTTTTAAGACTTCAACACCATCCATTCCCGGCAATCTCAGATCCAGCAGGACAAGGTCTACCCGGAGACTTCCAAAAAGGATCAGTCCCTCCTTTCCACCTTCCGCCTTTAGTACATCGAAGCTCTCACTAAAAAGCTCTTCAAGGGAATCGAGCATGCCCCGTTCATCATCAATAATCAAAATAGTCTTTCTCTGGTCCCCACGAACATTATTTGAATCCATTGGCATCCTCCAAGAACTCCCCTCACTTCGTGGGGATGAAAGAGAAGAAGAACTAAAGGGTCTCAATTTTGTCCACCCCTCTCCGAGCCAGCCTCCGGCCCTGTAGGGCCTATGGCCCGGAGGGAGGCTCTCCCTCCGGGGCAGGAGCCCCTCTGGGGCGGAGCCTGAGCCGGCGGCCACCCTCCCCCTCCCCCATCGAAAGTGGGGGGGGATATTAGGGAAATTTCAAATATTTTTGTTTAGCATTTAATCATTTCACAGAGACTTAGTCAGAGAAAAGGAGTTCAGGAATTACCGATTAAAATGGCCCGGTAAATGGCGTTCTTCTAATACAATTCAGATGAGATATTTATATCAAAATAATTTACGTTGTCAAGCTATGTTTAATACATCCTCTCCGAGTGCAAAAAATGTTTGACAGTCAGTATTAAATCATGTTTAATTACATTTGAATCTTATGGAGGACAATTAAATGGAATTGGCAATTACAAAAGAGATTCAAGAAATCAAAAAGTACCGGAAATTAGAAGAGCCTCAGATCCTGGCCGAAGCCCTTCGTCTCGGAGTCAAACAGTTATGGACGAAGACTATTTTAGATGAATACGCAGAACGGAAAATCTCGAGAAAAAAAGCTCTAAGGCTCCTCGGACCCGAACTTGTTAAACGTTTGGATGAGGAGAAGAGATTTATCCAGAAAGACATCAAATGGGGTCTTTCGGATGAATGATATTGTCATTGATGCCGGTCCCATTATCCACCTCTCTCAATTGAAACTCTTTAATCTTCTCGAACTTTTCCCTCTTTTACACACATCTGCTGAAGTATGGAATGAGATCACTCGTTTCGACCTTCCTGGGAAGAAAGAAGTAGAGAAAGCAGAAAATATTAAGGTCCATAGGGTTTCAGAGAAAGAAAAAAGTGCTATTAGGCATAAGGTTAAAATATTCCGACTTCAAAGCCCCGATCTATCCCTTTTAGCTCTCTGTTTAAAACTGGCTGGGCAGAAGATTCTGACTGATGATCTGGAGCTTCGCAAGACTGCGGAGTCGTTGGGTTGGGAAACCTATGGATCTCTGGGAATCATCCTTCGTGCTTATAAGAAAAATCGATTATCACTTTCTGAAACCAAAGAGTCTTTAAATAATCTCTTCAACATTAGTTCTCTCTATCTCAGCCCCAAATTACTCAACCGTGTTCTGGTGGAGCTTTCTAAGGAAAAGAAACCATAAAGCCCCAATCCTGCATAGCCCCAAGCAATCACGGAATATCTCAAATTATCCACATTAAATATGACCTTTTTTGCAATTCCTTGATTCTTGGAGGTAGTTTTTGTATAGTCCCTTAGCAGAAGGCAGAGGGAAGAGGGAAGGCAGAAGAATGAATCTTAAATGATTTGGGAAGAATGATTCTATGAAAAGGACGTTGGAAGAGCAGGTTGTTCAGAAGTTTCCTTATCGGTGCCCTTATTGTGATCAAGAGGTTTCTTATGAGAAAATCAAATTAAAGGTAGGGGAGAATGAAATCGAATGTCCTTTTTGTAGAAGGACCTATATTAAGTTGGTAGCGCCCTCATTGACTGAGGGCGTTAAAAGATTACGTCGGCAGTAAATGCCGACGCTACAATATATGTATAATTCCAAACCCCAACACTTTAAAAATCGACTTTTAACACCCATCCAATACGTCAAAGGGGTGGGGCCGAAACTGGCCAGCCTCTTTGAGAAGAAGGGCATTCTGACCGTTGAGGATGGCCTCTATTTTCTTCCACGGTGTTACGAAGACCGGAGGCATTTGAAGAAGATTTCAGAGCTCAGGGCCGGAGGAAAAGAAACAGGCTTCGGTGAGATCCTTCTTTCTGGCACGGCATTTTATCAGAACAAAAAGAAAAGAGTCTTTGAGGTTGTTGTGGGCGATGGGAGCGGCACGATCACCTTGAAGTGGTTCCGTGGAAATGAACGTTATCTGAAAGAGAGATTTAAAAAAGAACGAAGATTGATCTTTTCCGGCGAGGTGAGGCGGTTCAATTACCAGAAGGAGATCCATCATCCTGATGTGGAGATCGTGGAGGGCGATATCGAAGAGGATTACCTCAACTTCAAACGGATCGTTCCCATCTATTCCGAAACGGAAGGCCTCTATCAGAGGACTTTGCGACGTTTGTTGAAGAGCATTGTGGATGGATATTCGGATGAACTGATGAGTCCTATTCCGGCGGAGATCGTGGAGCGACAGGACCTGATCGATTTTTCAGAGGCTTTCAGGAGGGTTCATTTCCCGCCGGATGGAGAATCGATCGAAAAACTCAATCTCCAACGTTCCGATGGGCATCGGAGGATCATCTTCGATGAGTTTTTTTTCCTGGAACTGGGACTCGCATTGAAGAAGAGAGGGGTTGCCCTTGAAACAGGCATCTCTTTTAGAACCCAGGGCGCCCTTTCACAAAGATTACTGAATCAACTTTCTTTTCATTTAACGGGCGCACAGGAGAGGGCCCTGGCGGAGATCGTGGAGGATATGGAAAAACCTCATCCCATGAACCGCCTGATCCAGGGAGATGTGGGAAGCGGAAAGACGATCGTGGCTCTCCTGGCCAGCCTGCGGGTGGTGGAATGCGGCTATCAGGCCGCCATCATGGCGCCTACCGAAGCGCTGGCCGAGCAGCATTATTTCACGATCCATCGCTGGGTGGAATCCCTTGGAGTTGGGGTGGCCCTGCTGACGAGCAGCATCAAGGGCTCGGAGAGGGAGGAGGTTTATGACCGCATTCGCAGGGGAGAGGTGCGGATCGTGATCGGAACTCATGCGGTGATTCAGGAACAGGTCGAATTTCATCGCCTGGGCCTTGCCATCATCGATGAACAGCATAAGTTCGGTGTGGTTCAGAGGGGATTATTAAAAAAGAAGGGGGGAAACCCCGATGTTCTGGTGATGACCGCCACCCCCATTCCCAGAACTCTGGCCATGACCATTTACGGAGATCTGGACATCTCACTGATTGATGAAATGCCTCCGGGAAGAATGCCTGTGGAGACGAGGGTCTTTCCAGAATCTGCGAGGAACAGGGTCTACCGGATTGTTGAAGAGGAGGTGAAGAAAGGCCGCCAGGTTTTTATCGTCTATCCATTGGTGGAGGAATCTGAAAAGCTGGACCTCTTGGATGCGACCCGGATGGCGGAACACTTGCAAAAGGATATCTTCCCGGAATTTCGGATCGGGCTTCTTCATGGCCGGATGAAGAGCGATGAAAAAGAGGCGATCATGGGGGAGTTTAAAGAAAGAGCAATCCATATCCTGGTGGCCACGACGGTCATTGAAGTCGGGATCGATATTCCCAATGCCTCGGTGATGGTCGTTGAACATGCGGAACGATTCGGACTCTCTCAACTCCATCAATTGAGGGGAAGGATCGGCCGGGGCCAATATCCTTCAAAATGCGTCCTTCTGGCCCAGTACCGTTCCTCCGAAGAAGCCAAGGTCCGGCTTCGGGCCATGGAGCAGACAAACGATGGATTTAAAATTGCCGAGCAGGATTTGGAATTAAGAGGCCCTGGAGAGTTTTTTGGGATTCGTCAGTCCGGACTGCCGGATTTCAGAGTGGCTCACCTCATCCGGGACACTCCGATTCTCATCGAAGCAAGGAAGGAAGCGTTTCGATTGGTTCAGGGGGATCCGGATCTGGAGAAGCCTCCCCATACTGCGTTAAAGGATGTGTTGAAGAAGCGCTGGAAAGGAAGGTTGGAGCTGGCCACGATAGGATGATCTTGATCCTGAAATAAATTCAGGATGGCATCATTTGGTTCAGGGTTAACAGAATTGAAAAGGATTACAAAGTGTGTTACCCATTGACCATTGAGAAAATAAAGGTTGAGGTTAGGGTTTTAATAAAATCCTAGCCAAAGATATTTGAAATTTTTCAAACTCGTCATCCCAAACCATGCCCTGATGAAAATCAGGGTCGTTTCAGGATATCACCCTTTAGACAAAACGAGATGCTGAACCAAGTTCAGCATGACATCCAGGTTTGGTTTTCGTCATTTTGTCATCCCGAACCAGGTCCTGAACTTGATTCAGGATCTAACGATTTCGGGATCTCGGTTTTAGATTTTGAATTTAGGTTTTTAAGCCCCACCCTGTAGGCGGGGTTCTTTACTTTAGATTTGGTTTCGGAAGAAAGGAGTTAGACATGGTGTTTCACCCAGAGGGTTCGGGTTTCCATCGGATGATGAGGCTTCCTCCCTATATCTTCGGCATCGTCAACCAGTTGAAGATGGAAGCCAGAAGAAGAGGAGAGGATATCATCGATCTGGGCATGGGAAATCCGGATCTGGCTACTCCCAAACACATTGTCAATAAACTGATTGAAGCTGTCAAAAACCCGAGGAACCATCGATACTCGGCCTCGAAGGGAATTTATAAACTTCGGTTGGCCATCACCGATTGGTACAGGAATCGCTATGATGTGGACCTCGATCCCGAATCTGAAGCTGTCGTTACGATCGGTGCAAAGGAGGGGATCGGCCATCTGGTTCTTGCGACCCTGGGGCCCGGGGATGTGGTTCTGGTTCCTGATCCAACCTATCCCATTCACGCTTATTCAGTGGTGATCGCCGGCGGAGATCTACGCTCGGTTCCCTTATCGGGCGAGGGCGACTTCTTTGAAAGGCTGCTGACGGCTACAAAACAGACATGGCCTCATCCTAAGATGCTGATCGTGAGTTTTCCCCACAATCCGACAACCAAGGTGGTTGGTCTCGATTTTTTCGAGAGACTGGTGGAGTTCGCAAAGGACCATCGACTGATGGTCGTTCACGACCTGGCGTATGCGGATATTGTCTTTGACGGATACCGGGCGCCCAGCCTTTTACAGGTAAAAGGAGCCAAGGATGTCGGAGTAGAATTTTTCTCCCTTTCAAAGAGTTACAACATGGCTGGCTGGCGGGTCGGGTTTGCCGTAGGAAATCAGCAGATGATTACCGCATTGGCCAGACTGAAGAGTTACTTTGACTATGGCACCTTTCAGCCGATTCAGATAGCGGCCATCATTGCGCTCAATGAGGATCAGGCCTGTGTTCAGGAGATCGCAGGGATTTACCAGACGAGAAGGGATACCCTCATCCATGGCCTGAAGCGAATAGGCTGGGAGATCGAAAAACCGAAGGGGACGATGTTTGTCTGGGCAGAGATACCAAAAGGTTTTAAGAAGACGGGATCCCTTGATTTTACCAAATATCTCTTAAGAGAGGGAAAGGTGGCGGTCTCTCCTGGGATCGGTTTCGGAGAATATGGAGAGGGATTTGTCAGATTTGCCCTGGTGGAGAATGAGCCCCGGATCAAGCAGGCAATTAAAGGGATTCAGAAAGCGCTGAAGTAAGAAAGATTGGAATAATGGAAAAATGGAAGATTGGAAGGATGGGTTTATAAACAAAGGTAAGGGAGATTAAATTTACTCACCCCCACCCTCGCCCTCCCCCCTGCCTTCGCCGAAGCGGCTTCGCGCAGGCAGGCGTCAAAGGGGGAGGGGATTGGGGGAAAATTTCAAATATTTTTGGTTAGTTTTAACAGACATTATTCCAATTTTCCAACATTCCATTATTCCATGGGTACTGATACATGTAGAAGCGTCTTGATCCGAATTGTAGAAAGGTTGCTAAGGAGAAGGTAATGAGAGAGATTAAGGTCGGACTGATTGGGTTTGGGACGGTGGGAGCCGGCGTGGTGAAGATCCTCCAGAAAAATTCAAAACTCATCGAGAACAGAATGGGGGCAAAGGTGATCCTGAAACGGATCGCCGATGTGGACATGAAAACGGATCGCGGGGTGAGATTGAGGCCCGGAGTCCTCACACGGAAGGCCGAAGAGGTGATCATGGATCCGGAAATTAATATCGTCATGGAGCTCATCGGCGGGATCGAGCCGGCCAAGACTTTTATTCTTCAGGCGATCCGCAATCGAAAACATATCGTCACAGCCAACAAGGCTCTTCTTGCCCTTCACGGCGATGAGATCTTCGGGGCGGCCCATCAATACGGGGTGGATGTCAACTTTGAGGGTTCGGTCGGAGGAGGCATTCCCCTCATCCGTTCGATCAAGGAGGGATTGGTCGCGAATCGTATCCAATCAATCTTCGGGATTCTCAACGGGACATCGAACTATGTCCTTTCAAAGATGACAGACGAAGGAAAAGGGTTTAAAGAAATTCTTAAAGAAGCTCAGCAGAAAGGATATGCCGAAGCAGACCCGACTTATGATATCGAAGGCATTGATGCAGCTCACAAGCTCAGCATCCTTGTCCGACTGGCTTTCGGGGCGGCTATCCAGTTTAAAGACGTCTTTATTGGAGGAATCTCCGAAATCACGTCCGTTGACATTCAATTCGGTCGGGAATTCGGATACCGGATTAAACTCCTGGCCATTGCAAAAGTGGATGGTGAAAAAATAGAGGCTCGTGTTCACCCCACGATGATACCTGAGAAACATCTTCTCTCAACGGTGGGAGGGGTTTTTAACGCCATCTATATTAAGGGTGACGCCGTAGGGCCAACCCTCTTCTATGGGCAGGGAGCCGGACAGATGCCCACGGGGAGCGCTGTTGTAGGCGATCTGGTCGAGCTGGGCAGGAATTATCTCATACGCGCCAGCGGCCGCCGTGTCCCTCTCCTGTCTTACCAACCCTCTTCCATAGCAAAGGTTCCATTGAAAAAGATGGAGGAGGCGGTGATGCCCTACTATATGCGATTTTCCGCATTGGACAGGCCCGGAGTCCTATCTAAAATTTCAGGGATTTTAGGAAAAAATGACATCAGCATTGCCGCCGTCATCCAGAAGGGAAGGCAGATCAGGGGCGCTGTGCCTCTGGTCATGATGACTCATGAGGCGAAGGAGAAGAACGTCTATCAGGCATTGAAAGAGATTGATCGTTTGGGCGTGATTTCAGGAAAGACAATCTTCATCCGTGTGGAGAATGAACTGGAGTGATTAGTCGTGTAGTCATATGGTCGTATGGTCTTTTAGTCGGTTGTTTAAAGACTATAAGACTATAGGACTATAAGACGATGAGACTTCTTTGGGGGAAACATGTGGCGTGGAGTGATCAGGGAATACCGGGATTTTTTACCGGTTAAGAAGGAAGAAAACATTATGACCCTGCTGGAGGGAAATACCCCTCTCATTCCATCTTTCCGGATCAGCAAAGAGGTCCTCTCAGGGGTCAGACTCTTTTTGAAGTATGAAGGACTCAACCCGACAGGCTCGTTCAAAGACCGGGGGATGACCGTTGCGGTCTCCATGGCAAAGGAGATGGGTTCGAAGGCGGTGATCTGCGCTTCCACAGGGAATACCTCCGCCTCGGCGGCGGCCTATGCGGCAAGGGCGGGGATGAAAGCCTATGTGCTCATCCCTCAAGGGCAGATCGCTCTGGGGAAGTTGTCCCAGGCCATGGCCCATGGCGCCAGGGTGATTCAGATCGCAGGGAATTTCGATGAGGCCCTTCACATAGTAAGGGAGATCTCCGAGACCGAACCCATCACCCTGGTCAACTCCCTCAACCCTTACAGGATCGAAGGGCAGAAGACGGCCGCCTTTGAGGTGATCGATCATCTGGGGGCAGCGCCGGCCTATCACTTCCTTCCTGTCGGCAATGCGGGGAATATCACTGCCTACTGGAAAGGGTATAAAGAATATTGGGAGAAGGGCAGGGCGGATACACTTCCGAAGATGTTAGGATTTCAGGCGGAGGGAGCAGCGCCTATTGTCCGGGGGAAGGTGATAGAAAAACCAGAGACGATTGCCACCGCTATCCGGATCGGGAATCCGGCAAGCTGGAAGCAGGCAGAGGCAGCCCGTAATGAATCAGGCGGTTTAATCGATATGGTCAGCGATGAGGAGATTCTTCATGCCTATCAGATGTTGGCGAGCATGGAGGGAATCTTCTGCGAACCCGCATCAGCCGCCTCTCTTGCCGGAGTGATAAAATTGGATCGAAAGGGGTTTTTCAAGAAGGATGATGTCGTCGTTTTAACGATCACCGGTCATGGTTTGAAAGACCCGGACATTGCCATTCGAGTGTCTCAGAAACCTGTCTCATTACCCCCTAAAAAAGACGCTGTCTTGAAATATTTAAACCTCTGAAACGATTTAAATTTCAAAGCATCTAAACAGCAGGAGCATCGGATCATATGCCAAGACAGCAACAATCAGTATCTTCTCTCATATTTTGTTCCTTCACAGACTTCTTTAATCTGATCCTTTACCAATTGTCCGTCCTGCCATACCCGTTCGTGGATTTTGCTGCATCGTGTTGATGGATTGTAACCTCTCGGATCTGCCCGATAGACTCCCCTTCCATCCTCTGTTCTGTATTCAACCGGTTCATTATTGATGGCCGCTTCACGGGCAGCCCTCGCGGATATTTCGGTTATGGTGGCTCCTGCCACTAAACCAAGGGCGCCGCCGATGAGTCCACCGCGCCAGGGATTATTTCTGTCGAGGAGGGCGCCGGCTACGCCCCCCACAAGCGCTCCTGCCCCTGCGCCTTTATAGGTATAGTGAGTGGTCGGCGCGCAACTTATGAGCATAAGGATTAACAAGCCCAAACTTAATTGAATTATTATTTTTTTCATTTCGTTCACCTCCGCATATCGAATGACCATATAGCGACTCTTTTTAAAACGGTTAAAATGTCTATCCCCTTTCCATTGCTTTTATCAAAAGCTAATTATGGATAAGAGGAATTTCAAGGACTGGGAGGGGAAGAGTTTGATTTTGTTGGGGAAATATTATCTGCATGCGCAGAAGGGCCTCCATTGGCGGAAAAAAACCAACCTGAGGCAGGCTGGACAAGTAGCCCAGCCAAACCGCTCGGTTCTCAGGCCAGTTCCGGTTTTTGGGCAGGGGAGTCGAGGTGATCGGGAGGGTTGACTATTGCTGAAAGTTGTCTTAAAAATGGCATATCTTTTGCTTTCATTTTTCGCTTTTCGTTTGACATTTGTAAGTTTATGGTATATTTAGAAAAAGAAACGAATAGCACGAATTACAGAAAATGATACGAATGTAGAACCATTCGTCACCATTCGTGAAATTCGTCCTTTTCATTATTCGTGTTAGATCTCAGGAATTTATTGAAATGGTCAAAGGAATGAAATATGTGGTGATTGTCGGAGATGGGATGGCCGACTATCCGGTTGAAAGCATCGACGGGAAGACCCCGTTGATGGCGGCAAGAACACCTCACATGGACTGGCTGGCAAAGCATGGCAGTCTCGGTCTGGTCAGGACAATCCCCGAGGGTTTCAATCCTGGAAGCGAAATTGCCAACCTTTCCATCTTCGGCTATGATCCACTCCAATACTATACGGGGAGAGGTCCGCTGGAAGCCGCCAGCCTCGGCGTTGACCTGAAAAAGGATGACCTTGCCTTCCGATGCAACCTGGTTACCCTTCATTCACAGGGCTCGAAGGTGGTTATGGAGGATTTCGCTGCCGGACACATCTCAGACAGAGAGGCCAATGAGATCATCGTAGATCTCGACCGGGCGATCGGGACGGAAGAGACCCGATTTTATTCCGGCGTGAGTTACCGCCATCTGATGGTGATAAAAAATGGAGGTTCGACCTATTCCAGTCTGGAAAGGCTTGAACTCACTCCACCCCATGATATCATCGGCCAGGAGATCACCCCCTTTCTTCCTGAGAATGACGGCTCCGGAAAGCGGATTCTCGCATTGATGACGGAGTCTCAACGTTTTCTCAAGGAACATCGGGTCAACCTTGACAGAGAGGCGAAGGGGCTCCGGCCCGCCAACTCAGTCTGGCTCTGGGGGCAGGGCCGGTCTCCGCAGATGGCGACACTCAAGGAAAGGTTTGGAATCGATGGCTATGTGATTTCAGCCGTCCATCTGATCAAAGGGATCGGGCTCCTTGCCGGATTGGAAGTTTTAGCCGTTCCGGGCATTACCGGATATTTTGACACCAACTATGAAGGAAAGGGTGAGTATGCCGTAAGAGGGCTGGAGAAGAAAGATTTTGTCTATGTTCATGTGGAGGCTCCTGATGAAGCCGGCCACATGGGAGATCTCCGGCTGAAGGTCGAAGCCATAGAGGCTTTCGATGAGAAGGTTGTGGGAACCATCCTGAAAGGGATCAAAGATTTTGAGAAGGTTAAGGTGATGGTCCTTCCGGATCATCCCACCCCGCTGGCCATCAGAACCCATACGGCGGATCCCGTTCCCTTTGTGATCTATTCGAGTGAATCCAGAGAAAAAGAGGTTTATGGGGAGACATTCGATGAAGAGTCCGCAAGGCAGAGCGGCCTATTCATCGAAAGGGGATACGAACTAATTCAGAATTTTTTTGGTTCTTTCTCAGATTGAATGGGTAAAAATATTCCCTCCCCCTGGACGGGGGAGGGATAGGGTGGGGGTGATTCTCCCGTCAAGGGAGGGGAAAGTTCCAGACTTCAAATTGTTGCCGGGGTGAAGGAAGAAGAGGATGACCAATACAAGGACAAAATATATCTTTATCACAGGGGGCGTGGTTTCTTCCCTGGGAAAAGGGCTGGCGTCCTCCTCCATCGGCGCGCTCCTTGAGCTGAGGGGATTGAAGGTCTCCTTCATGAAATTCGATCCCTACATCAATGTCGATCCGGGGACGATGAATCCCTTTCAACATGGCGAAGTTTATGTGACCGACGATGGCGCGGAAGCAGACCTCGATCTGGGGCATTACGAACGCTACACGAGCGTTAAAACTTCGAAGAAGAACAACTACACCACCGGACAGATCTATGATTCGGTCATCTCCAAAGAGAGAAGGGGAGACTACCTTGGCGGCACGGTCCAGGTGATTCCCCATATCACGGATGAGATCAAGTCGAAGGTCTTCGACCTCGCCCAGGACGGGGATATCGTAATCGTAGAGGTGGGAGGAACGGTGGGAGATATCGAAAGCCTTCCTTTTCTGGAGGCGATCCGTCAGATTCGGGGGGATGTGGGCAGGGAGAATACGCTCTATATCCATCTCACCCTTGTGCCCTACATCGAGACTGCCGGTGAACTGAAGACCAAACCAACCCAGCACAGCGTGAAGGAGCTTCGGGAAATCGGCATCCAGCCAGATATCCTCCTCTGCCGTACCGACCGGCTTCTTTCTCCAGAAATCAAAGCGAAGATCGCCCTTTTCTGCAATGTGGACAAGAATGCGGTCATCACCGCAAAGAATGTGGATACCGTCTATGAGGTGCCCATCGTCTTCCATCAGGAAGGGTTGGATGAGAAGATCGCCGAAAAATTGAACATCTGGATGGCCCGTCCCAACCTCACAAGCTGGGAGCGGATCGTCAAAAAGATCAAGTCTCCCCGATTTCAAACGACCATTGCCGTCGTGGGGAAGTATGTCAGTTTAGTCGAGTCGTATAAGAGCCTGACCGAAGCGTTGATTCATGGCGGCATTGCCAATGATGCGAGAGTGAACCTGAAATATGTGGATTCGGAAAGGATCGAAAAGGAGGGGCCGGACCATCTGCTTCAGGAGGCTGACGGAATCCTTGTGCCGGGAGGATTCGGAACAAGAGGAATCAAGGGGAAGATCAGGGCGATTCAGTTCGCCAGAGAGAAAAAAGTCCCTTTTTTTGGAATCTGTCTGGGGATGCAGTGCGCGGTCATCGAAGCGGCGAAACACTGCGCGGGTTTGAAAGGGGCGGACAGCACGGAGTTCAATCCTCATGCTCCCCATCCGGTCATCTATCTCCTCGAAGAGTGGCTGGACAGGGAGCAGACCGTGCAACAGCGGAATTCAGATACCCCCAAAGGCGGGACAATGAGACTGGGATCCTATCCCTGCAGGCTTGAAGAGAAAAGCCTGGCCTTTGACGCCTATGGCAAGAAATTAATTTATGAAAGACACCGTCATCGCTACGAGTTTAATAATGACTATCTTAAGGCGTTAAGCAAGGCGGGGCTGGTTTTCAGCGGGACCTCTCCTGACAAGGAATTGGTGGAAATCATGGAATTGAAAGGCCACCCCTGGTTCTTGGGCTGTCAGTTTCATCCGGAGTTCAAATCGAAGCCGACGGATCCGCATCCGCTCTTCAGGGATTTCGTCAAAGCGGCCCTCAAACGGGGCACGAGACCGAAGGTCAAGAAGGTTGAGGCTAAAAAAGCTATCTTCCGAAGGGGATAGTCCTCGCCTGTCATTCGGGTGAGGATAGAGCCAAACGTTCACCCCCTCCCCAACCCTCCCCCCTCGAGGGGGAGGGAAAGGGTGGGGGGGCGAAAGGAGATAACAGTTGTTGGACATTATTGAAGAAGCGAAACGGGTGTTGAGGATTGAGGCGCAATCGATTCTCGATCTGGTGGAGAGGATCGATGATCAGTTTTCAAGGGCCGTAGAAATGCTCCATCGTTGCAAGGGAAGGGTTGTCCTCATGGGGATGGGGAAATCCGGACTGGTGGGAAGAAAGATTGCTTCCACCTTTGCAAGCACCGGAACTCCTGCATTCTTTCTCCATCCCGCAGAAGGTTTGAATGGAGATTTCGGAATGCTGGCCAAAGAGGATGTGGTCATCGGCATCTCCAACAGCGGAGAGACAAGGGAACTATTGGAAGTCCTCCCTCTCATCAAACGGTACGGGAACCGATTGATCGCACTCACCGGCAACCTGAGATCCACCCTGGCCAGAGCCGGTGATATCTCCCTTGACATCCAGGTCAAAGAGGAGGCCTGTCCGCTGGGTCTGGCGCCAACCGCAAGCACGACAGCAACCCTTGCCATAGGGGATGCCCTGGCTGTGGCGCTGATGGTGAAGAGGGGATTTAAGAAGGAGGACTTTGCCCTTCTCCATCCGGGGGGAGCCCTGGGGAAGAGACTTCTCCTGCGGGTGGAAGAGTTGATGCATTCCGGAGAGGCCTTTCCAAGGGTATATGAGAAGACCCTGATGAAGGAGGTTATTTTTGAGATAACCTCGAAACGGCTGGGTGTAACCGGCGTCTGCAATGAAAAGGGAGATCTGGTCGGCGTGGTCACGGATGGAGATCTAAGACGGGCTCTGGAGAAGTATGCGGACCTCCTCCAGCGAACCGCCTCGGAGGTGATGACGAGAAACCCGAAGTGGATTGAGAAGGATGGACTAGCCGCAAAGGCGGTGCAGATGATGGAGGAGTATTCGATCACCTCCCTTTTCGTGTTTAACCGGGTTGGAGATCGAACGCCGGTCGGAGTCATTCATCTCCATGACCTGCTGAAAGCGGGAGTCGTTTAATCTTGTAGTCTTGTGGTTTTATGGTCTGTTAGATTCTTACGTAATAAATTCTGAGAATTTATCTCTAACAAATTGTCCTCTAAAAAATTTCCCCTCCC
>JAGXSW010000266.1 GCA_018333715.1 Syntrophaceae bacterium
TTGTCTGTCAGGATGTTGACCAGAGTTATATACGGGGCTTCGACAAGCTGAAGGTCGAATTTATCGGTCTCAAAGAATTGGGCACGCGACTCCGTTGTTTAGTTGCATAGTTTTTTGCCTTTTCAAGACATTGAAGCCCACCAATAAAAGGAAGGTTGAAGAAAATTATTGCTTTTTTATACCCCCTTGCCGGAAATATTGCAGAGTTTGGAATAGGAACGAATGATAAAGCAAAAGGAGGTTGATCTCCCTTTGGCCTCGATGCTGTGTCGTAAGTCCGTTCATGGTTCGACAAGGTCTGCCCTCTCCGAGCCAGAGGCTCTCTGAGCCGGAGGCTGAGCAAACCATTCGTCCCTTCGAGAGCCTCAGGGCGAACGGTGAGTCGAAGGGCGAGCGGCTAATTGTGACACAGTCTCCTCAGGGAGGAGTTAAACTTAATATTTTTCGGGCCTCATCGGGAGTGGCCACCTCTCTTCCAAATTCCTTTGAAATCCTGACGATCCTCTCGACCAACTCCGCATTGGTCTTGGCGAACACGCCTCTCGAATAGTAGAGGTTGTCCTCCAGCCCAACCCGGGCATGGCCTCCCATGGTCATGGCGATCATTGCCATAGGAAGCTGGCCGATTCCGGTTCCGATAACCGACCACGTGGAGCCTGCGGGGATAATTTCTGAAAGATGGAGAATGGACTTTACAGTCGCAGACATCCCTCCGATGACTCCCAACACAAATTGGAAGTGGAGCGGAGGTTTCAGAAGGCCCTTTTCCAGATACCGGATGCAGGTATCAACCATTCCAGCTTCAAAGACCTCCAGCTCGGGCTTAATTCCCCTTGCCAGCGTCTCTTTGGCCAGGAGTTCTAAAAACTCCGGAGGGTTGAGGAATACATTCTCCCTCATATTGATCGAGCCCGCATCAAAAGAGACCAGTTCCGGATTTAAGGCTAAGGGAACAAGCCTCTCGCGAAATTCGAGATTTCTACCCGGGATGCCGCTGGTGGTCAGGCAGAGGATGGCATCGGTCTCGCTTCGAATCCTGTCCACCACCTCCTTAAAGATCGAATAGTCCTGGGCCCCCAGGCCTGTCTTCGGATCCCTGACATGGACATGGAGGACCGAAGCCCCGGCCCTCCATGCTTCGATGCCAGACTGAGCGATCTCCTCAGGCAGAATGGGGATATGGGGCGTCTGTTGTCGTGTGATTCGAGAACCTGTAATACCCACGCTGATAATTAACTTATCCATTCTTTTTGTCCTTGTATTTTTGTATCAATTTATCTGTTTGAAAAAACTTTTAAAATCCCTCCTCACCTCCCTTTGCCAAAGGGAGGAAAAAGGATTTCCCCCTTTTGACAAATGGTTCGACATACTCACCATCCTGAGCTTGTCGAAGGAGGGGGATGAAGGGGGATTAGATGTTTTTTTCAAAGCCCTAAAGTGTTACGTATTTTCTAATCCGCATTCCCTGCCTATCCGGCAGGCAGGCGCAATCCGAATTCCGCAATGTGTTTAAAGGTCTTCTTCAGCAGCTCGATGATCTCATCGATCTGGCTTTCTTCGATGATCAGCGGAGGGCCCACCATCACCATGTCGCCATTGACTCCATCCACAAACCCTGTTCCAGGGTAGAGGACAAGGCCGTTCTCAAAGGCAGAATCGATCACTCTCTCTGTAAATTTTTCTCCCCTTGGAAAAGGCTCCTTCGTCTTCTGATCCCTGACGAATTCGATCGCCGTCATCAACCCTTTCCCCCTCACATCGCCCACAAAAGGAAAGGCTTTCAACTCCTCCAACCTCTTCAAGAGATAGTCTCCCTTTTTGGGACATTGTTCGATCAGCCTTCTCTTCTCTATGAACCGGAGTACCGTTAGGCCGACTGCGCAAGCGACCGGATGGTGCGAAAAGGTATGGCCATGGACAAATCCGCCTGTCTTTTCCTTCAATCGATCCACCGTTTCCCCCCGTGTGATCATCGCTGAAAGAGGGAAATATCCTCCGCTCATTCCTTTTCCCAGGACCATGATATCAGGAGAAAGATTCCAATGCTCAATAGCAAACCATCTCCCTGTTCTGCCCATGCCCGTCATCACCTCATCATCGATCAGGAGAATTCCGAAACGGTCACAGATCTTTCTGACCATTGAAAGATATCCATCCGGAGGGACAAGGGCTCCGATCGTTGCGCCTCCGACGGGTTCAAGGATAACCGCTGAGATTGTCTCCGCGCCCTCCATTCGGATCACATGTTCAAGGGCCTTTGCACATTCGAGTTCACACTGGGGATAGGAGAGGTTGAAGGGGCACCGGTAACAGTAGGGCGGCGAAAAATGGGGGAAATCTATCAGAAGCGGAAGATAGGGCTTTCTCATCCCGATGCGGCCGGTAAGGGAAAGGGCTCCAAGAGTATTTCCGTGATAACTCTGCCACCTTGCAACAACCCGCCATCTCTGGGCCTGTCCTGAATCCAAAAAATATTGCCTTGCGAATTTGATGGACGCTTCAATCGATTCGGAGCCTCCGGAAAGAAAATATATCTTCTCCAATCCTTCAGGCAGGATTTTCCCCAGCGCCTCGGCATACTCCTCAATCGAACCTGTGGTAAATTGGGTCCCGTGGACATAGCCCACCTTGCCCATTTGCTCCATCATCTTCTGGAAGATTTCACTATGCCCATGCCCAATATTCGCCACCAGAGCGCCACCGGAGCCATCGATATATCGCTTTCCCTTCTCATCATAGAGATAGATTCCATCTCCATGTGTGGCCAGAGGATAGACCCGCCCTAATTTCCGGTAAAAAACATGTCCTTTGGGATAGGCGTATTCCATTCCGCACCTCGATGATCAATGATGGTCTCGTAAAAAGTCGAAAAATCCTAATAATCGTCATTCCCCGACTTGATCGGGGAATCCAGCAATCTCAGACATTTATGAAAATACTGGACACCGGTTTTCACCGGGGTGACGACTTTTTACGAGACCATTATCAATGAATTTCTTCAAATGGATTGATATTTTTTAACCTTTCTCCATTTTCTTTTCAAGGAAAATTTAGGAGGGGTAGTAATCCCTCAGTTATGGTTTGCTTAAGTTTACCACAACCTGTAACTCAGCCCTTTAGGGCTGAGTTTCCAGGGCTAAAGCCCTGAGTTACATATTCGACAAAGCATTTATCCTTCATACCTGAGGGATTACGAGGGGTAGAATAAATTTAAGAAAAAGGAAATAGTTGTCGAATCAATCGTCAGGATTGTCGAATGAGAGGAGTGATCAATCCGTATTTGACCTGTTGTGAGACGGGCGTGATCCGCATTTGAAAATTTTTATATTTCTCTAACCTCTTAAAATTTCTAAATAAATGAAGAGATAGGAGATTAAAAACCTAAAAGACCTGAATGAATTGGCACGGTCGTTGCTTTATAAGAAAATAAAAATTCAAACGAAAGGAGGTGAATCGAATGAAAAAGTTAATGATCGTACTGAGTCTGGTGTCCATGTTGGTTTTGGGCGCGGTTTACTCTTACGCCTATGGCCCTGGTTATGGCCCTCGCGGAAAAGGCGGTCAAGGCGGCCCTTGCTGGGGATTTTCCGAGACCAGCGAAGCGTCTGTTTTAACGCCTGAACAGAGGACGAAGTTCCAGGAATTGCGCCAGAAGTTTGTTGATGAGACAGCAAAGCTCAGAGGAGCTCTTCTGACCAAGAAACTGGAACTCCAATCCCTCTGGACCAATCCAAAGGCCGAGGCCAACGCCATTGTCGATAAAGAGAAAGAGTTAAGAGATCTCCAGAACCAGATGAGGGATAAGGGCTTGCAGTTTAAATTGGATGCCCGGCAATTCCTCACGCCTGATCAGATCGCCGAGTTCGGGCCGGGATGCGGAATGGGTCCTGGTTTCGGCCGGGGGCAGATGAGAGGCCGTGGAATGGGTCGTGGAATGGGCCCAGGACAGGGACCGTGTATTTAATCATTGCCACAAGTTGGGTTCAAAAAGGGGAAGGCCGATGCCTTCCCCTTTTACTTTTGACATTTTCAATCCATTTGGATATGGTTAACCTAAATTGATCGATTTTGTAGGGCAACCCTTTAGGGTTGCTTTAATGTCCCGCCAGTAGCGGGATTAATGTGGCCGCCCGATCTGGGAGCCCACAGAGAGGCTCCCTTACAAACTCTTTCGATTCATTCCGATATGTTTAAAATAGAATCGGGACCCGGAAGGACGATTAAAGCATGAAATTAAAAATAACCGTCTTCTCACTCATTCTCATCTTCCTGCTCCCGATCTTATCCTTTTCTCAATCGAAAGGAATGAGACCGTGGAGGAAAGATGCCCGTTGCTGGAGGGCGTTGGAACTCCATCTCTCTCCGGAACAGGGAAATCGTCTCAACCTCCTTCAGCAGACCTATCTTGAGGAGACACAACTCCTCCGGGCTCAACTCGTCACCAAACGACTCGAAATCCGTGAACTTCTCACCAATCCCGCCATCAAAACAGAATCCATCCAGACCAAGCATCTCGAGATGGTTGAAACTCAATTCAGATTGGAGGAGAAGGCCATTGAATTCCTGTTGAAGGTCCGGAGCCTGCTCACACACGAACAGCTCAAATCCTGGTGCCCTGAGCAGGAGTTTCATCTTTTTCAGCGAATGATGCCCGGTCACAGCCCCATGGGACCCATGAACCCCAAGAGAGCCTTACCCTTGGAAGAATAGGAAGGGATGCGGATTGTTCGGAAATAGTAATAGTAAGAGAATAAGCAGAAGTTTCTCCCCCATCTACCTTGCGATTTTCTCCGGAATCATTCTCATCATTCTGATCATCAACGGCCTTTTAGAAATCAACCGGACTCAAAAAGGATTCTATCTTCTGTTTGAAAGGGAAGCGATTGTCCTCATCCAGCACTTCGAAAAGAATATTCAGGAAGATCTCACTTCCCTTCAATCCTCTCAACACTTTCTCGGCCTGGAAGAATCGATTGCCGAATATCTTCTTGAAGTCCTCCACAGGGTGGATCAAATGGATGGAGAAAAACCACTGACCCCATCCAACCTCAGCTCGCTCATCGATCAATACTCAATCGCCTCGATCGAACTCTACGATTCGAATGGAAATCTTCTTCGAGCCTCGCAAACACCTTCTTCCCCAGCCTCCTCTTCCATTAAAAAAAGCGCCCTTTTGCGGGGTATCGTTGAGAAGAAACGTTCGGTCGTCATTGACCTCTTCGGGAGGCCTTTGACCGAAGGAGACCTCTTCACAATCGCCATCGAAAGGAAGATCGCTCAGGGAATCATCGCCCTCCAACTCAGCGGAGAACAGATGAAACAAATTCTCCGCCAATTTGCGATTCAGAGGGCCATCTCTGACCTCGCTCTCAGGGAGGGGATCCTCTTTGTCTCTGTTCAGGATGCGAATCTTCTCATCCTCGCCCATACAGACACCTCCCTAATCGGGAAAAGAGACGAAGACCCCTTTCTGAAAAGCGGGGTTCAAAGCAATAAACTCTTTTCACGCCTTTACAAGCCCGCCAAAGGAGAGGAAGTCTTTGAGGTCGTCAAACCTTTCTCGGTGAAGGAACAACCTGCGGGACTGATCCGAATCGGATACTCCTCCGGCGAAATCCGTCCCCTTCTCAGGCAGATTAAAAAGAGCGTTGCCCTTTCGGTCTTCTTCTTCCTTGTTCTGGGGGTCTCTGCCACCACGCTAATATGGCTGAACCAGAACCGGCATCTGCGGAAGATTAAAGAGATGGAGGACCGGATCCAGTTGGCGGAGAGGCTCTCTTCCCTGGGCCATTTAGCCGCAGGCGTGGCCCATGAGATTCGCAACCCTCTCAATGCCATGGGAATGGGCCTCCAGAGGCTCAGGAGGGAATTTCTTCCTCATGAGGGATCGAAGAGGGAAGAATACCTCTCCTTTACGGATATCATCCTCAAAGAGGTCCGGAGGGTCAATGAGATCATTGAGCAGTTCTTAACGCTCTCCCGCCCCTTTGATCTCAGGCTGAGAGACGGCTCACTCGCAGAACTACTCAAAAATCTTGTCGCCCTTTTTCAGGAGGAGGCAAACTCCCAGGGGATCACCCTCCGGCTAAAAGTGGGGCCATCCATTCCTTCCATCACGATGGACGATGAAAAGTTGACACAGGCATTTATCAATATTATGAAGAATGGTATGCAGGCCATGGAAAACGGCGGAACCCTCAGCATCGAAGCCCATTCCTATAAGGACCGCGTGGAGGCGGCGTTTTCAGATTCGGGTTCAGGCATTCCGGCAGACCGGATGGAAAAGATATTCAATTACTACTACACGACGAAGGAGAAAGGGGTCGGATTGGGGCTTCCCATCGCCCATCGAATTATCGAAGCCCATGCGGGTGAGTTGAAGGTGGAAAGCAAGGCGGGCGTGGGAACGAAGGTGACAGTCTTATTGCCGGTTCGGTTTAAAGTTCGGAGTCATTAAGGCTTTAAAACTTTAGTTCACTTTAGGCACTTGTAACTTTAGTCACTTACTTTAAAGATGGAAAAAGCAAGGATACTCATTGCTGAAGACGAAAAGACCCAGAGGGATCTCCTCGAAGGATTTCTGAAGAAGGAGGGTTTCTCTGTGGAGGCCGCGGCCAATGGCAAAGAGGCTATTGAGAAGATTGGGGCAGGTTTTTTCGACATCGCCTTCCTCGACTATAAGATGCCTGAGCTCGACGGCCTCCAGACCCTTCATGAAATCAGGAAACGCTTCCCGGACCTTCCTGTTGTGATGATGACCGCTTACGGAACGGTTGAAACAGCCGTGGCATCGATGAAGGAGGGAGCTCTCGACTACCTGACCAAGCCTATCGATCTTGATGAACTCCTTCTCATCATCCAGAAAGTTCTGGAACGGTCCACCCTGATCAGGGAGAACAGGGAACTCAAAGCCCGGCTTCAGGAGCGATATACCTTCCAGAATATTATCTATGGCAGTCTTAAAATGGAGGAGGTGATGGGGCTGATTGTCCGCGTGGCCCCCAGCCAGGCCACGGTTCTCATCCGGGGTGAGAGCGGGACAGGAAAGGAGCTGATCGCCAATGCAATCCACTATGCCAGCGCCCGCTCCGAAGAACCTTTCGTCAAGGTGAGCTGTGCCGCCATCCCCGAAACGCTCCTCGAAAGCGAACTCTTCGGCCACGAGAAGGGAGCTTTCACCGGAGCCATACAGAAAAGGATCGGCCGGTTTGAAGAGGCGGATGAAGGCACCCTTTTTCTGGACGAGATCGGAGAACTCTCACCCTCTACCCAGGTTAAACTTCTGCGGATATTACAGGAAAAGGAATTTCAGAGGCTCGGATCTAACCTCAACCTCAGGACCGATGTGAGGATCATCACCGCCACCCATCGTAACCTTGAAGAGGCGATGGGAAAGGGCCTTTTCAGAGAGGACCTCTACTACCGGCTCAATGTGATCTCCATCCATCTTCCGCCCTTGAGGGAGAGAAGAGAGGATATCCCTCTACTGATCGACCATTTTTTAAAAAAATATTCGGAGATCAATAAAAAAAAGATTCAGGACCTCTCAAAGGAGGCGCGAACGCTTCTCTCACGCCACCCCTATCCCGGAAATGTGAGGGAGCTGGAGAACCTCATCGAGCGAGCAGTCGTCCTCTGCCGCGGGGAGGTCATCACCACGCAGGACCTTCCATTCCATCTCCAGGAAGGGTCATCCGAAAAGCAGTGGGAAGGGTCCGGAAAAACGAAAACCCTTCCGGATTCTCTGGAGGAGATTGAGCGGGATCTGATCGTCAAGGCTCTTCATCAGCATCAGGGCGTCCAGACCAGGGCCGCTGAAAGCCTCGGGATCAGCGAAAGGGTCCTCCGGTATAAGATGAAGAAATATGGGATTAGACAATAATAGTTCGGAGTTTACAGTTCGGAGTTCGGAGATTTAAAATGACATATTATCGTTACCAGTTCGGATACGGGTTCCCATCTGTCATTAAAAAACTGATGATCGTCATGGGAACAGTCTTTCTTCTCCAGATGGTGGTGAACCACTGGATCAACTTCTACCTGGGCCTTGTTCCGGTTCTGGTCTGGAAGAAATACTTCCTCTGGCAGCTCTTCACCTATATCTTCTTACACGGAGGGATCTCCCATATCCTCTTCAATCTACTCGCCCTCTGGATGTTCGGGGGGGAGCTCGAAAATTACTGGGGATCGAAAAAATTTTTATTTTACTTCTTTTTCTGTGGAATCGGCGCCGGCCTCTGCACGGTTATCTTCACTCCCTTTCAAATGGTTCCTGTCATCGGAGCCTCCGGAGCCATCTACGGAATCCTGTTAGCCTTTGGCTGGCTCTTTCCGAACCGTCCCATCTACATCTATTTCCTTTTCCCCATACCTGCCAAATATATGGTGATCATCTTCGGCCTCATCTCCTTCTTCTCCTCCACCGAAGGTACAGGAGGAGGCATCGCCCATCTCACCCACCTCGGCGGTCTTCTCTTCGGACTTCTCTATATGGCCTATCCAATAGTCCGGCAAAAAATTCGCAGGGAATATTATAAAAGGAAGTGGTCCCAGAAAGGCCCGAGGGGTGGGGATTATTATCATTAATCAAAGAGACCATGTGTATGGGATTCAAGGAGTCAAGGGTTCAAGGGGTCGGGTGAAAATTCCGGAAGGAAAACACTTGAACCCACGGACCCTCGAATCCTTGAACCCTTTTTAACTATGATCTTCATCGGAACCAGCGGTTATAACTATCCCCACTGGTGGAATGGGATCTTCTATCCCTCCGATCTTCCCCAGAGAAAATGGCTCGAATTCTATGCTCAACATTTTAACACCGTTGAGCTCAATGTCACCTTCTATCGCCTGCCGAAGAAGGAGGCCTTTGAGGGGTGGTATAAACAGACGCCAAAAGGGTTTACCTTTGCCGTCAAAGGAAGCCGGTTCATCACCCATATCAAACGCCTCAAGGACTGCAGGGAGCCCCTCTCCCTCCTTTTAGACCATGCCTCCCCATTAAAAGAGAAGATGGGGGCTGTGCTCTGGCAACTCCCACCCCAATTCAGTTTTGAGAAGGAAAGGCTGGAAGAATTCTGCGTCCTTCTTTCAACCCTTCCCCGTTCCAAATCCCTTCGCCATGCCTTTGAGTTCAGGGACGAATCCTGGTTTTGTTCGGATGGTTTCCGGGTACTCGAAGAATTCCATTTCGGCCTCTGCATCGCCCATGGTTCCGGCCTTCCTTTTATAGACCGGATCACGGCTGACTTCGTCTACCTTCGCCTCCACGGAGGAGAAGTCCTCTATGGCTCCAACTATTCGGATAAGGAATTAAAGGAGTGGGCGGAAAAGATCGAAGGATGGAGAAAAAAGGGGAAAGAGGTCTTTACCTTTTTTAACAACGATGCCTATGGCTTTGCCGTTAGAAATGGACTCCATCTTAAAAAATTGGTAAACCAAGGCTGAACTTCTCCCCTATTCTTTTAAAAGAAAAAATCCTTGACAAAAAATATGGATGGTGTATGAACAGTCGTAGTTGTGCTCCAACCGTTTTTAAGCTTGGGTTGCTATTGGCCTTCAGACGCTTTCCTTTCAAATTTTGATCTTTTCTGAGAGGATGGGGGGATGGAGAGGAGATTTAAAGCCTGGTTTCGAAGATAATGAAGCCAGGCTTTTTGTTTTTAGGTCATAGCGTTTAGGAGGTTTTCATAAAGAATTATTTTCATTAACTCTTTTCGCTGAATTCATCTCAAAGCTGAAAGGAGGGTTTTATGCTTTCCTCATTTACAACCCGGTTTCGTTCTTTTATCTGGTTTGTGATTTTTACCTTCACCCTCTATTCGATGCCTCACCTTGAACTCCTTTTGCCATACAAAATCTATTTTTTCCATTCCGAGGCGGAAGCTTCGGAAACTCAGACCGCTGAAACGGAAACTCCAGCGACACAACAGCAGACGCCTCCGGATGCTTTGGACAAAGGGACCCCTCAACCCCAGGACCCCCAAAAAGGGGAAACCGACTCATCGATGATGAGCTTATCAGGAAGCGGATCTTCAGAACTGGGTGGATCTTCTGTTTCCTTTAAAGTGGATGACTTCAGCGGAGCCGCCCATCTAAGCTATCCTATTATGGTTCCTCCTGGTAGACGAGGTTTAGCGCCCAATCTCTCTCTTCTGTACAACAGTTACCAGGGCAGTGGATGGGTCGGGGTTGGGTGGGGCCTAGATATGGGAGCAATCCAGCGGTCAACGAAGAGAGGGGTCAACTATAGTGCAAATGACTTTTTAACAATAATGAATGGTTCTTCTTCCGAACTTCTGCCGAGGAGTGATTGGGGTACGAACTATTACGGGAACAAGATTGAAGGGGGATTTCTTAAATACTATTTTAATCCCTCGACAGGCGGTTGGGAGGTTACAACAAAAGAAGGAACAAAATATTACTATGGAACATCCTCAGCTTCAAGGCAGGACAATGCTTATGGAGTTTTCAAATGGTGTTTGGATAAGGTTCAGGATACCAATGGGAACTACATGACCATAACCTATTGGAAAGACCAGGGTGAGATATACCTTGATAGGATTGACTGGACAGGAAATGGGAGCTTAAATCCAACGCACTATATAATATTCTATCTTGAGCCGAGATCAGATATCCCATTGATGTATACGACTAATTCTCTTGTTAAGACTGCTTATAGGTTGAAATCCATAGAGGTTTATGGAAACGGATTACTTCAAAGTAAATATTTATTGGATTATATTTATAGTGTTGGTTCAACCCGTTCATTATTAAAATCAATCACTC
>JAGXSW010000267.1 GCA_018333715.1 Syntrophaceae bacterium
GTGATTGACCGGGCAAAGGAGATTCTTTCCAATCTTGAGAGGGGGGAGTTTGATTCAATGGGACTGCCCAAAATCGCGAAGTCGAAGGTTGCAACTTTAAAACCCAAGATCCCGATTCAGCCGTCCCTTTTTTCTCAGCCTGATCCCATCCGATCGGAGTTGAAAAAGATCGATCCTGATCAGATGACCCCAATCGAGGCGCTAAAGATTTTAAGTGAGTTGAAGAAAAAGGCGGAGAAAGAAGAGTAAGAATTTAAGGTCAGGTTTAGGTCAAGGCTAAGGCTAAACACTTTATTGTTTATATCAATTTATCGGTTTGAAATAAATCTTTTAAAATCCCTCCCTACCTCCCTTTGCCAAAGGGAGGAGAAAATATTTCCCCCTTTTGACAAAGGGGGATGAAGGGGGATTAGATAATTATTTTCATAGAGCTAAAAAGATACTATTGGTTCAACCTCAACCTTTGAACTTTGGTAATTTGGGTCAGAGAAGGATGCTCGATTTTCCGAAGGCAAGAGCAAAAATGGTGGAGGAGCAGATCATTGAGAGGGGGATCAAGGACCCTCGAGTGATCGCTGCCATGAAGAAGGTCCCTCGACACCTCTTTGTCGAGGAGGCGCTCCAGAGTCAGGCTTACAATGACCGTCCCCTTCCCATCGGAGAGAAACAGACCATTTCTCAACCCTATATGGTTGCTCTGATGACCGAGGCCATGGAGTTAAAGGGTAAAGAGAGGGTTCTGGAGATCGGATCTGGATCGGGTTATCAGACAGCCATACTGGCCGAAATGGCCCAGGAGGTCTTTTCCGTCGAAAGGATTCGTTCGCTGGCGATCAGGGCCAGGAAGTTGCTCTATGACCTTGGATATTTCAATGTAGAGATCAAAATCTTCGATGGAACCTACGGATGGGCAGAGAAGGGCCCCTTCGATGCCATCATCGTCACCGCCGGATCTCCGTCTCTCTCCCAACCTTTCTATGACCAACTATCAATGGGCGGAAGGCTGGTCATCCCGGTAGGAAACTCCGATGTTCAGGACCTCTTTCGAATTACCAAGACAGAAGAGGGGATGAAGAAGGAGAACCTTGGCGGCTGTCGATTTGTTAAATTGATCGGGAGATATGGCTGGGAAGATGAGTGAACAATGAACAATGAACAGAAGAAGAGATCCCTCTATTTAGAATCTATTTATAAATGTCTTTTTCCGTCATGCCGGACCTGATCCGGCATCCAGAAGGTCTTGAAAGGGCTGGATTTCAGATGGAGTTTATCCCGATGAAAATCGGGGCCGGAATGACGACCTTTTTGGAAACTGTTAGTTTATAAACAGACTCTATTTAGAGAATTTCAAATATTTTTGGATAGAGATAAATTATCAGACTTTACCGTGTAAGTATCTAAGGGTTAAATTTTTATTAATTCATATTCCCTTGTGCCCAGTCCGATTTCCTCGGCATAGGATAGCTGGATGCTCCAATCGACCTCCGGGTAGATGGCGCGAAATTTATCTTCTCCTTTTTCCCAATGTTTGGGCAGTTTGGAAGACCGGTTCCCCTCTTCTCCATTGACCAGATCGATCGAAGCCTGATCAATGGCCGCAGGGTCCTCAGAGGCAAGCATTCCGATATCATTGACAATCGGCGCGTCGGAGAATCCGTAACAGTCGCAGGCAGGGGAGATCTGTGTGAGGAAGTTGAGGTAGAGGGCCTTCCCCTTTTTCTTGTGAACAGCTCCGTAGGCGTGCTCCACCATCTTCTTTTGAAAGAGAGGGATCGATTCATTCCACTGGATCTGGATGGCGCCGGCGGGGCAGGTGAGAATGCATTCCCCGCACCCGATGCATTTTTTTGAATCGATGAGAGCGGCCGGATGCTTGCCTTTACCCTCCACCTCAGGGGAGATCATCGAAATGGCTTCCGAAGGGCACCAGGGAAGACAGGTCTCGCACCCTTTGCACGCCTTCTCTTTCACTTTGGGAGAGATGTTGGAATGCTGGCTCAGTTTTCCCTCCCGGCTGGCGCATCCCATTCCCAGGTTCTTTAACGTCCCTCCAAATCCCGATAGTTCATGTCCCTTGAAATGCGTTACGCCGATCAGGACATCCGCCATATGAATGGCATGGGCAATGGAGACGGTCTTGAAGATGGGTTTATCGATTTTGACTTTAACCGCGCTGTTTCCTCTCAGGCCATCAGCGATAAGGACAGGGGCGTTGACCGCCGATTCGGTGAAACCGTGTTGATTGGCGGTGGTGAGATGAGAGACCGCCTCGCTCCGGGTTCCAATATAGAGGGTATTCGTATCGGTCAGGAAGGGTTTCCCTTTATATTCCTTCACCCTGTCGACGACCTTCCGTAAAAAGATGGGCCGGACATAGGCAGTATTCCCTTTTTCTCCGAAGTGGAGCTTGATTGCGACCAGGTCTTTCTCTTTGATCTTTCCTTTCAGGTCGGTCCGGTCGAGGAGGGTATCGAGCTTATCGAAGAGTGTCCGTTTCGATTCAACTTTCAAGTCAGAAAAGAAGACATTGCTTTTCATAGGTTATCCTCCGCGGCGAAATTCTAAGAGAATCGCGGAAATGTGTCAATGTTCAGAGTTCACACAGGAGTAGAGACTATGTCCACCCCCAACTCAATCCTCCCCCGTCAAGGGGGAGGATAATTTTTTGTGGATTGTATGGTAATCGGGTTTCTTATCAGGGTGTAAACTGCGCCGTGCAGGGTTGATTTTATTTGGGGAATAATGTAGTTAATATTACTGTTTCCATTCCGATTCGGAGGGTAGAAGAAAGGAGAGAAGATGAAACGATTTGAACCGAACCACATCCGCAATATCGGGACTTTTGGACATGGCGGAGAAGGGAAAACCTCCCTGGTTGAAGCCATCCTCTTTAATACGGGGGAGAATACACGCCTGGGAAAGGTGGATGACGGTTCCTCTTTGATGGATTTTGAACCGGAAGAGATCCACCGGAAAATCAGCATCAGCGCTTCGCTTGCCCATTTCGAATGGGACAAACACCGGTTTTATCTCATCGATACGCCCGGATATGCCAACTTCATCGCAGAGGCCAAAGCTTCGATGAGGGTGGTGGATGGAGCGGTCATCGTCGTCGGCGGAAATTCCGAAGTGAAGGTTCAGACCGAGACGGTATGGGGATATGCGAATGAGTTTCAGGTTCCCCGGGTCCTCTATGTGAGCAAGATGGATACGGAGCGGGCCGATTTTCTCAAAGTGGTGGAGGATGTGAAGAAACGTTTTCCTTCCCAGCCCGCAGTCCCGGTTCAGTTTCCCATCGGGGGGGAGAAGAATTTCAAGGGAGTGGTCGATCTGATTGAGAAAAAAGCCTATCTCTACAAAGAGGACGGAAGCGGGCAGTATGAGTTGAAAGAGGTCCCCTCCGAATTGAAAGAAGAGGTGGATAAGCTTCGCGAAAAGATGATTGAGACGGTTGTGGAGATGGACGATCAACTGATGGAGAAATATCTGGAGTCAGGAGAGGTCTCAAATGAAGAGATCCTGCGGTGTCTCCGGAAGGGGACCATAGAAAGAAAGCTGGCGCCGGCGGTCTGCGGCTCCTCAACGAGGAATATTGGAAGTCAACCTCTTCTCGACCTGATGATCCGCTGTTTCCCTTCGCCCCAGGAAAAAGGGGCAGTTGAGGGAAAGAATGTGAAGACAGGAGAGGTTGTTTCGAGGGAACCGAAGGAAGATGGCCCTCTCTCCGCTTTCATCTTTAAAACGATCGCCGATCCCTTCGCAGGGAAGTTGAGCCTCTTCAGAATCTACTCGGGGAGCATCAACGCCGATTCAACCGTTTACAATTCGAAAAAAGATGTAAAGGAGAGGATCGGCCAGATCTTCTTGCTGGAAGGGAAGAAGCAGAAACCTGTGGGGTTTGCCAGCGTGGGGGACATCGTCGCCGTGGCCAAATTGAAGGAGACCACCACCGGCGATACCTTCAGCGATGAGAAGAACCCCGTTATATTCGGAGAGACCAAACTACCCCTGCCCATGATCTCCTATGCCCTCACGCCAAAATCAAAAGGAGATGAGGAGAAGATCGCCGCCTCCCTTGCCCGAATCCATGAGGAAGACCCGACGATCATGGTGGGCAGGGATGAGCAGACCGGAGAGATTCTTCTTTCCGGAGTGGGACAGACGCATGTGGAGGTGATCGTTGAGAAGTTGAAGAGGAAGTTCGGAGTAGAGGTGAACCTGAGCACCCCGAAGGTTCCCTATAGGGAGACGATCCGCGGATCGAAACACGGAATCATCTACCGCCACAAAAAACAGACGGGTGGAAGAGGGCAGTTTGCAGAGGTGCATTTAGATATCTCTTCTCTTCCCCGGAGCGGAGGCTTTGAGTTTGAAAACGGACTCGTGGGGATGAATGTGCCGAGAAACTTTGTTCCTGCCGTGGAGAAGGGGATTGCCGAGGCCATGCAGAGCGGTGTCCTTGCAGGTTTTCCCGTGGTCGATGTGAAAGTCCGGTTTTACGATGGAAAGTCCCATGAGGTCGATTCTTCCGAAATGGCATTTAAGCTTGCGGCGATCATGTGCTTCAAAAAAGGGGTGCAGGAAGCCAACCCCGTATTGCTCGAGCCGGTCATGAAGGTCGAGGTGACCGCCCCGGATGAGAACATCGGCGATGTGATCGGCGATCTGAACAGCCGCAGGGGAAGAGTTTTAAAAGTCGATGTCAAGGGAAATTACCAGATGATCCAGGCCAATGTCCCCATGTCAGAGATGCTCAAATATGCTCCGGACCTCAACTCCAAAACGGGCGGAAGAGGGACCTTCACCATGGAGTTCTCCCATTATGAGGAAGTCCCTGCTCAGATAGCCGAGAAGGTGATCGCCCAGGCCAAAAAGGATAAGGAGAAGGAAAAAGAGAGTTAATCGAGAAATCAATGAAAATTGAAAAATGCAAAATTAGCATTTCAAAGTGAAAAACTAATAATATTTTGCATTTTGCAATTTACAATTTACATTTTGCAATGTTTTTTTATATGCGTGCTGTCATCCAGAGAGTTAAATCCGCTGAGGTTCTGGTGGATGGCCGTGTGTCCGGCAGGATTGGCAAAGGCCTTCTGGTCTTTGTAGGGGTGGGTAGAGGGGATGATGAACGTGATCTCTCCTACCTCACTTTAAAAATACCTGAGCTCAGAATCTTCGAAGATCAGTCCGAAAAATTCAACCTCTCCCTAAAAGAGATAGGTGGAGAGATGCTGGTCGTCTCCCAGTTTACTCTTTATGGCGATTGCCGGAAGGGAAGAAGACCCTCCTTTACAGAAGCAGAAGATCCCCCCCTTGCCAGAGGCCTTTACGAACGATTCATCCTTAGATTGAGGGAACAGAATATCCCTGTCCAGACGGGGGAGTTTCAGGCCAGGATGGAGGTCCACCTCATCAATGATGGCCCTGTCACGCTTATACTGGAAAGTAGAAAGTAGAGAGTGGACGGTGGAAAGGCGATAAGGGGAATCCGTAGCGCCCCTATTTATTGGGGGAGAAACAGACGTCGGCAATAAATGCCGACGCTACATATGGAACGGAAGGATGTATTCGAGAAGATATTTTTATCCCTTTTTTTTAATGACTTTTTTCCTCGCGGGTTCCATCGCAATGGCTCAGGTCTCGAGGGAGAGAAAGGAGGCGGGAATGCAAGAGATCAGGGAGCCTGCGGTATCAGGGATGTTCTATCCCGACAGACCGGAGATCCTCTCCAGGGATGTCAAAAAATATTTAGAGAATGTAAAGAGGGAAAAAATTGACGGTGAGGTCATAGCCCTTGTCTCACCCCATGCAGGATATATGTATTCCGGCCAGGTGGCGGCCCATGCTTACAAATTGATCGAAGGCAAGACCTTCGATTCCATCGTAGTCCTTGCCCCCAGCCACCGGGTTGACTTTAAAGGCGCCTCCCTCTATGACCGTGGTGGATATCGAACTCCTCTCGGAGTCGTCCCCATCGATGTTGAATTATCAAAGAAGATGATGGAGAGATGGAAGAGAATTCAATTCCTTCCGGAGGCACATGCCCAGGAGCATTCCCTTGAGGTTCAAATCCCATTTCTTCAGGTCGTTTTAAAATCGTTCAAACTCATCCCCATTGTGATGGAGCCTCACTGGAGTTGGGAGACCTGCCGGTTACTTGCTCAGGCCATTGCCGATACGGTCAGAGGGAGGAATGTCCTTCTCATTGCCAGTTCTGATCTCTCCCATTTTCATCCCTATGAGAAGGCGGTTCAATTGGATAAGATCGTCCTGCAACATATCGATCGGTTCGATGCGGAGGGTTTGAATCGCGATTTAAAAGAAGGCCGCTGTGAGGCCTGCGGCGGAGGGCCTGTCATCACGATGATGCTGGCGGCAAAAGCATTGGGAGCCACACGGGGCAAGGTTCTCAAGTATCTCAATTCAGGAGATGTGATGGGGGACCGGAGCCGTGTGGTGGGATATGCGGCAGCCGTCTTTTATAAGGCGGCAGGAGGAGAAGAGAAGATGAAGGGAGAGAAAAAAGTCGGTGTCGACCTGGGATTGAGCGGAGATGAGAAAAAAACACTTCACCAGATTGCAAAGACGGTGATTGAGAACAAGGCAAGGGGAAAGCCCATTCCCGGATTTAAGATAGACTTCCCTGTTTTAAAGGAGAACAGGGGAGCTTTCGTCTCCCTCCATAAGAAAGGGCAATTGAGGGGATGTATCGGATATATCGAGGGGAGGGGCCCCCTCCATAAGACGATTGAAGAGATGGCAGAGGCGGCCGCATTCCGCGATCCCCGTTTCTCGCCAGTGACGGAGAAGGAACTCCCAGAACTCGATATTGAGATCTCAGTCCTCACTCCGCTTGCGAAGATCACAGATGTCAACGAGATCGAGGTCGGCAAGCATGGAATCTATATCAAGAAGGGATGGCACTCCGGCCTTCTCCTTCCGCAGGTTGCCACGGAGTACGGATGGGACCGGAAAACCTTCCTCGAACATACCTGCCAGAAGGCCGGCCTTCCCTCCGGCGCATGGAAGGACAAGGACATAGAAATTTATATCTTTTCTGCGGATATTTTTTAGATAAAGGAAAACCTCTATGTTGCGCCGGAAAGGTTGAAAGTGGGCCGGCCTTTAAGGGATGGCGAACAAGTATAAGGCTAAATAAAGTAAGAAAGAAAAAAGGATGAAGATGATTGAAGCGCCCAGGGTCAATCCCGGCAACTCACCCGGGTATTTTCTCTTCTCTTCTTCGAGCGCCTGGTTGCATAGGCCTGCGCTGCCCGGTCTTGATAGGAGTCTTTGACCTGATAGGAGCATCTCTTTTCTTTTGATCTCAAAGGCCGCGACAGGGTTTTTGCTGATCCAAACGATCAAATCGACCACCTCCATGACTTTGCGGTCCATCAATCTTGCAAAACCCATCAAAGGCTCTTCACAAAACCAGATCAGTTTTCTGCCGGCCATCCGGAAAGGCCAATCCGTATCCAGGGTATAGGTGGGATAGCCGGTGACCAACCGTCTCAGGAACCAGAAGCCTAAAAAGGTGAAGATGAACATCTGCATGATGGAAAAGACGCGGGTCGTGGTGAAGGGGATGAATTCGACAGGGAAGGGCAGTTGATCGTAGAGGATTTTAGGGTATACGCCCATGAAGATGCATAGGAATGCGAGGATGGACATGCCGATAAGCATGTGGATCGGGGTGTTGAAGGCCGAATCCTTGAGCTTTGCCCGAATGTTAGGCGGGGGCTCGTCTTTTCCTTGAAGCCACATGTTCCAGGGGAGTTTGAGCCCGGTATGGAGAAACGTCCCCACGGTTGCTCCTTCGAGCAGAAGATAGATGGGAGCGTTGTGGATCAATTCAGCCGCTTCGATCGTCATGACCTTGCTGATGAATCCGTTAAAAAGAGGGAAGCCGGAGATGGAGAAACCGCCCACCATGTAGAGCCAGAAGGAGACGGGCATGTATTTGTACAGGCCGCCAAGCTCATGAAATTTGGCTGTTCCCACCACCACGAGGACACAACCCGCTCCCATATAGAGCAGGGCATTATAGATGATATGGCACAGGGCATGGGAGATGGCGCCATTGATAGCCATCTCCGTCCCGATTCCCACACCGGCGACCATATACCCGATCTGAGAAATGATATGGTAGGAGCAGAGCCTTCTTCCATCATTTTCGAGGACAGCCAGGAAGAGGGCAAATACGGCCTGAATCGCTCCCAGCCACATCAGAAGCTCCACTCCCGGGAATGTTCGAATCAGGCAGTAGATGGCTGTTTTTGTCGTAAAGGCGGTCATGTAGATCGAACCGCTCGGGGTCGCCTCGGAATAGGTGTCGGATAACCAGGAATGGAAAGGGGTTGTCGCCGAATTGATGATGAACCCGAGCAACATGAGATTGTAACCCAGATATTCTCCGCCCCACCCCCAGGGGAGACGGGTCAGCTCAATGGAACCGGTGTGGTAGAGGTGGATGACGACCCCGGCCAGGATACAGGCGCCGCTGAAATGGTGCCATAACACGTATCGGATCGCAGCGCCCATGGCCTTGCGAGTTCCCCTGAACCAGATGAGGAAGACCGGCGCCCAGGACATGATTTCGAGCCAGAAGAAGAGGGTGAAGAGGTCGCCCGCAAAGATTGCCCCGAGGGAGCTCCCCAGGTAGATCATGGCGGCTACATGCTCCCAGTTGTTTTTTACGCCAAAGGCGTAAAGGTTCATGCAGAAAGCGGCAATTAAGTAGATGTAGGCAAAGACCATGGTCATTTTGTCGATGCGGCCCAACTCAAGGGAATAATCAAGAAACGGAATTTGCCACTTATGGAGGGCCCCGGGCCATGCCGGGATCTGTCCAAAATATCCTGAGGACGTTAAGAACAGGAGAGCGAGCCCGACCAGCGGGAGCAGGAGGAAATAGGCAAGCCTTACCCTTCTCCACTTAATCCATGGTATGAGAAAAGCCCCGAGAAAGATGACCAATCCTGGATGAATCCAATCTGTCATACCTGTCTCCTCGAGTCTTTTTCATAATAGTCTTCATCCTTCGAAATGAAATATCCCATTCCCTTTGCGATGAGGATGAGGAGCATGCAGCCAAGGAGTCCGAAGATGGCAAAGAACTGAGGAACATATTGGAATGGAAAATGATAGTGAAGGATGTCCGAGCGAAGCCAGAGGATATCCAGAATTAGACTGGCGACCAGGCCGATGAAAAAGGCGGCCCAAAAAAATCTTTTAGGATACCGTCTTAAAAAACTCATCAAAGCCCTCCCAAAATGTCTCTGACAGCGACCCGGGCAAGACCCAGGATATAAAAAAGGTTTGGAAACAGACAGAACAGCATCGATAACAGGGCTGTGATCGACAGGGGAAGAAACATCAGGAAATAGATCGAACGGGAGGCCTCAAGCCTCTGAGGTTTGCCCGGAAAGACCGGCACTGTTTTTCCCCGGTCGCCCGGAAGAAGTTCCTGCGAAGGCATCGTTTCGAAGAAAGCCGTCCGGATCAGCGGAAAGAAGTAAACCACATCGAGAAGAGAGGCGATCAGGAGAATCGCCAAAAAGATCATCTGCCCGGATTGAATGGCGCCGAGGCCCAGATACCATTTGCTGATGAATCCGGCCACAGGCGGCGCCCCGCACATCCCAAGCGCTCCAATGGTGAAGGCGAGCATTGTCACAGGCATGGTTCGCCCTATCCCCGCCATCTCGCTGATATTTTTCTTTCCGGAGGCGGCCAGAATGAATCCGGCGCAGAGAAAGAGGGTGATCTTCATAAATCCATGAAGGGGGATGTGGAGCATGGCGCCGGTGACGCCCATGGGGCTCAATAGCGCAACGCCGAAGAGGATGTAGGAGAGCTGACTGATCGTGGAATAGGCCAGCCTCTTTTTCAGATTGTCCTGGGCAATGGCAAACAGAGAAGCGCCGATCATAGTCACGGCAGCTAACGAAGCGAGCATCACCCCCAGTCCGAGTTCCTGCATGGTGTTTGTTCCATACACATAGCATACGATCCTGACCACACCGAAGACGCCGGCCTTGACGACCGCAACCGCATGCAGCAGGGCGCTTACCGGAGTGGGTGCGACCATGGCCGCAGGAAGCCAGGAATGGAAAGGAATGTAAGCGGCCTTCATAAATCCGAGAAGAAAGAGGAGAAAGAGGATCATCAAGAAAGGCCGGGAGGCGGAAGCCAGCGTCAAGTGGCCTCCGGGATTGAAGTCGGTCGTTCCTGTGATGGAATAGTCGAGGGCAATGGCCGCCAGCAAGAAGACGCCTGAGGTGAGCAGGTAGGCAAGATACTTCCGGCCCGCGAAGAGGGCCTCCGGCGATTCCTCGTGAGCCACCAGGGGATAGGTGGAGATGGTCAGAATTTCATAGAAGATAAAGAGGGTCATCAAATTTTTAGAGAGGGCGACCCCAACCGCGCCGAAGATCGCCAGGGCGAAGCAGAAGTAATATCTTGTTTGAGCGTGCTCCTTAAGCGTCCTCATATAGCCGATGGAAAAGACGGAGACCAAGATCCAGAGAAAGGAAGAGGTGATGGCAAAGATGAGGCCAAAGGCATCGACCTTCAATCCAAAATCGACCCCTGGAAGCACGCCGGTCAAGAAGGGGAATGCCACGGTCTTTCCCAGTAAGATCACGGGCCCCATGGAGAGAATGATGGCAAATTGAAAGAGGCCCGCGATCAGGGTCCAGCTCTCCCTCAAGTTCGGCCGCCTGCTTGAGAGCAGGATGAGGAGGGCCGCCAGCAGAGGGCAGGCAAGAGCCAGTGCGGGTTTTATGGATTCAACCGTTAGGGTCATGGAACCTTCCCCAATCCAAACATGAGATTGACCTGGTCGAGGACCGGGATCGGAACCTTCCCAAGCCACACGATGCCCATCACGATGCAGAGGGAGGACAGGAGGAGGATGGGAATCAACATGCCAAGGGGGATTTCCTCACTCGTTCCGTGAGAACCGTGAGAGGAGCGTCCGCCTTCTTCATGCTTCATATACATCGTTTCGATGACCCGCCAGAAATAGGCCAGGTTCAAGAGGGAGCTGATCAAGAGCACGGCGACAAAGAAATAGTTTTTTATCTCGATGGAGGCCATGATGATGTAAAGCTTTGAGACGAATCCCACGCTGGGCGGTATCCCGATCATCGAGATCGCCGCAATCACAAAAGCGGCGCAGGTGTAGGGCATCTTTTTCGCCAATCCCCGGAACTCCGTGATGTTCCACAGATTGGCCTTATAGATGAACGCTCCCGCGGCCAGAAAGAGGCAGCCTTTCATCAGGGCATGGTTTGCGATATGCATCAGGGCGGGATTGAGCCCTCCCCATGGAGATTCCACGGCGGACAGGGAAAGGCCCACCGCAAGCATGATGTAGCCCATATTGGCGACGCTCGAATAGGCGAGCATCCGCTTCAGATTGACCTGGGTGATGGCCATCACAGACCCCATGAGGATCGCAGCCACAGCGACCCAGCAGAGGATATCAAAGACAGGCAGGAGCTTGAGAAACTCCAGGGTGAACACGGAAAAAGACACCCGGATGAAAACATAGGTGGAAATTTCGATCATGATGCCGGAGAGCATGGCGCTGATTTCTGCGGGGGCGAACGCATGGGCATCCGGAAGCCAGGTATGGAAAGGGAAGAGCGCCATTTTGATGCTCAGTCCAACAATAAAAAAGACAAAGGCCGCCTTTACCACCTTGTTGTCATAGAAGGGGGGCAACAGAATCGAAAGGTCGTGGAGATTGAGGGAACCCGTGATGGAGTAGAGAAACCCAATCCCAAGAAGAAAGAAGCAGGTGCCGATGGAGCCCAGGATCAGATAGGTGAAGCTGGCCTTCAGGGCGATCTTTCCCCTTGCGGCAATCAGGGCGTAAGCGGAGATGGAGAAGATCTCGATGAAGACAAACATATTAAAAATATCTCCGGTCAACGTCACCCCGCAAAGCCCTGCGATGAGAAGTTGAAAGAGCGTATAGAAGGAGACCCTTTTCCCGGGGAGCTCATGCTCGATATTGCTTTTAGAATAGATGGCACAGGCAAGTGAGAGAAATAAGAGAATGATCAGGATATAGGCATTTAAGGAATCCACCACCAGTTCAATTCCCCAGGGTGGCTTCCATCCTCCCAGCCAGTAATGGATGGGGCCATAAGCCAGCACATGGTTGAGGATGAAGAGGGACATGATGAACTGGGCCAGCAAGGTCAGCCAGAAGATGAAGATGCACGATCTATTATTGAACCACCCGACAACGAGAATGGTAAGGGCGGAAAAAAGGGAGATGGCAATGATCAGGATGGGAAGATGTTCAACAAAACTGGTCATAGGGTGCAGGACTAAAAAGCCGGACGATCTTGGTCCGCCTCCTTTCGTTTGATGGCCCCGATGATTTCCGTTTCCTCGATCGTCCCGTATTCTTCATACAACCGGATAATCAGCGAGAGGGCGACCGCCGTGGTTGCCACGGCGACGACGATCGCGGTCAGAATGAGGACATGGGGAAGGGGGTTTACGTAGGCGTAACCCTTGAGGATCATCTCCTCGCTTACGATCGGCGCTGTTCCTTTTCTGACCACCCCCAGGGAAATATAGAACAAGAAGATGGCCGTTTGAAATATGCTCAGGCCGATGATTTTTTTGATCAAATTATCCTTAGCGATGATGGCATAAAACCCGATCAGCATCAAGAGGATCGAGACCCAGTAATTATATTTTGAAGATATCTCGGCCGTCAGCCACTCTACCATGATGGTTTTACTCCCCCTTATCCTTCTTCTCTTTTCCTGCGAGGTCGAAAAAGATAGAAACCATCACAGCCATAACGGTAATCCCGACCCCTATTTCCACCAGGTCTATCCCCAGAGATCTATTTTTTTCAAAATGGGAAGTGAAGGGGATAAAACCGTAATTCAAATACTGTGCCATCCCAAAACTTAAGATGATGCTCAGAAGGCCTACCCCTGCATAAATGCAAAGCCCTGTGGAACTGAGTGTCGTATAAACCGATTCAGGCAAACGTTTCTTTCCTTCAATGATATTGAAAACAACAATGTAAAGGAAATAAGAAGAAGCAAAGACAACGCCTCCCTGAAACCCTCCTCCTGGTCCAAGCGCTCCATGGGTGATCACGTACAGCGCAAACAGCTGGATAAAGGGGATCATGATGCGGGAAGCGGTTTCGATCACCACGTTTTCTTCTTCCTTCTTCGAGTTCAAAGCCGGCTTCGCCTCCTCAATAATAGGATGACCGATACCCCTGCAGTAAAGATGACCACGGTTTCCCCAAGGGTGTCGTAACCCCGGTAATCGGCAAGGCCATGGGTTACCATGTTGGGGGCGCCCGTTTCCTTAAACCCTTTTTCGATCCATCTCACGACAAAGGCGTAACGGTAAAGGTGGAGTCGCTCGCCCTCCTTTTTGATCCGGTAAAACTTCTCTTCCTTTGGGTAATAGGCCTCTTCCTTTGGAATGAAGACGTCCCAATCGTTCTCTGCACCGGGGGTCTTTTCCGCTCGGGAGGGCAAAGGGAACTTTCTCTCTTTTAAGGCGATGGATATTGTCTCGGGGATCCTTCCCTGGTTTAACGCATTTTCTGACGCCCCCGCTTCGAGATGAAATAATTTGACGTATTTGATGGCAGGAGCCTTCGGATCCCCGAAGTCAGGGATATCTTCAGCCACATAGACAAGGACCCCGCACAGCAGGATCATTAATATGAGTGTAATGGCTTTATGACCCTTCATTTCTTCTCCCATCTTGTCATCCTTGAGAGGGCTGCAATCATGAAGGCTGTGGTCGCTCCGGCCCCCACCGAGGCTTCCATAAAGGCTACATCAACGGATTGCATCCCCACCCAGATCAGGGCCATCAGAAAGCTATAAGCTCCAAGCAATAGGGTGGCGCTCAGGAGATCCTTTAAAGTAACCGCTGCAATGGCTATGATGATCACAAGAAATAAGAGAGCGAAATCGATAAGCATCGTCATCCTGGTCTCTCCTTTCAGTTTGTTTCCATGAAGACCTCGGCCACTTTTTTCTGCATGGTTTGAACCACCAGCAAGGCATCTGCAGGTTCCTTTGCAATGGCATGAACTTGAAACTTTCCGTTCCTGGGTTCCACGGTGATGGTGATGGTTCCAGGTGTTAATGTAATGGAATTGGCAAGGGTGGTCAGGGCGAAATCTCCCCTCAGAGACGTTTCGAACTCGATGACACAAGGGTCGATGGGCATTTTCGGATGTAAGACCCGGTAGGCGACATCAATATTTGCCAGTACGATTTGCCATAATTCCCAGGGAATATAACGGAAGAGCCGCCAAGACTTCAACAAGATTTTTTCGCTCTTTCCCTTCACCAGGAGGTCATGGGAGAGGAAGGCAACGAGGGCGCTGCTTATCACACCGGCGATGAGGTGAAAGGGGCTGGAGATTTGCTCCGATAAAAAAATCCAGAAAAGAAACATTAGGATAAACGTGATCAAGAATCCGAACCCTTTTCCCCTGTGATTCATTGTCTCTTCTCTCCTAATTTCCAAGGTTTCACCCCTGTTCGATAAGCCGCTTTCATGACGGTATGGGTGGCAGTTGGATTGGCAATAAAGATGAAAAAAATTAGGAATAGAAGTCTGACCGGAACAAGGGGATAGTGAAAATAATGGAAAAGATGGTAGATCAAGAGACCAAAAATAATGAGCCCTCCTCCCAAAGTGTCGCACTTCCCTGTGGCGTGCAGTCGTGTATAAAAATCAGGAAATCTTAATAATCCGATTGAACCCACGAGCAAAAAAAAGACGCCCCCCGCCAGGAAGAGGGTGACGATCACATTGACTAAGAACATACATCACCTCTTTCGATGTATTTGGCAAATACCAACGCGCCGATGAAGTTTAACATGGCATAGAGAATGGCGATATCAAAGAAGAGGGGCCTTTCAAAATAGTATCCCAGGATGACCAGGAGGGCGATCGTTTTGGTTCCGATGACGTTTACGGCCGCGACCCTGTTAAATACACCCGGTCCGACCACTCCCCTGTATAGACTGAGAAAAATCGATGCAATGATCAGAAGAGCCGTGACTAAAAAGATTGAAATCATATGGTTGCCCCCTGGATTTAGATTTCCGGCATAAATGAGTGGGTGAACCGGTTGAGATTCTTTGCCAATCACAGAGCAAATCATAAGAGAAAACATTAAATGTTTCCCCACCTTTGTAAAATCACCCCATGAAAAATTGGACAAATAATAAAAAAAGTTTAGAAATTAGTCAAGAGTTATGTGGAATTTTTCTGTTCCAGTTGACAGGAGGTCTAATTTTAAGTAAAGTTCCTTCTAATTGCCAATGAAGATCCATATCCGCATTAAAAACTTCATTTCAAGACACCTCTCCCCCACGAGGATTTTCGTCCTCAGTTTTGCAGCAGTGATCCTGACCGGTGGGATTCTTCTCCGGTTTCCTTTTTCAGCGGCCAAGGGTCCCCTCGCTTTTGTCGATGCATTGTTTACCTCTACTTCGGCGGTCTGCGTCACCGGCCTTGTTGTCATTGATACAGGGAAAGACCTTTCCGTGGCGGGTCAGGTGATCACCATGCTCCTCATTCAGGTTGGAGGACTGGGGATCATCACCTTCTCTACAGTTTTTTTTGTACTGATGGGGCGTGGAATCTCCTTCAAGGGGAGAGAGATTGTTCAGTCCACCTTTCTTCACACCCCGCGGAGGGATTTTTTGGTCATCGCAAAATCGGTTATCCTGTTTACCTTCATCACCGAATCCATAGGAGCCCTCTTATTATTCATCAGGTTTTTTCAGGATTTTCCTTTCAACAGAGCCCTCTACCAAGCCATTTATCATTCTATCTCTGCATTCAACAATGCAGGTTTCTCCCTCTTTTCTGATAACCTGATGGGTTACCAGGGAGATCTGATAGTGAATCTGACCATTATGGGTCTCATTGTTCACGGAGGCATTGGTTTTATCGTTCAATACGAGGTTCTTTCCTGGTTCAGAGGGATTCAACAAAGGGTGTCTGTTCACACGAAAATTGTCCTTATTACGACAGCCCTTCTTATTATTTCAGGCGCACTCTTTTTCTATCTTTTTGAAAGGAATCATATTCTTCGGGGGACCCCGATTCTGACCAATCTCCTGACATGCCTTTTTCAGTCCGTTACACCTCGCACTGCAGGTTTCAACACCGTAGATATCGGAGCGCTGATGAATCCGACGATTCTTCTCATCATTATCCTGATGTTCATCGGAGCCTCTCCGGGTTCAACAGGGGGAGGGGTCAAGACGACAAGCGGAGCCCTTCTGGGGTTATTGATCTGGAATCGGATAAAAGGGAATGAGGAAGTGAACGTTTTCAATAGAACGATACCCCGTGAAATCATTGGCCGGACCATCTCGATTATCTTTGCCTCGGCCTTTTCTGTTGCTATCATCTGGTCCGTTTTGCTGATTGCTGGAGGAAATCTTGGTCCTGCTGAAAGCAGGCATTTCTTTGTGGAGTATCTTTTTGAGACGGTCTCCGCATTTGGCACGGTGGGACTGTCCATGGGCATTACTCCGAAGCTGAATGACCTGCAGAAATATGCGCTTATTTTGATGATGTTTGTGGGAAGGGTAGGGCCGCTGACCCTCGCCTTCTCTCTCTCCAGAACCAGAGGGCGAAAAGGTCTAACCTATGCGGAAGAAGGGGTGATGGCGGGATAATGTATCAATTGCGGAGTTCGGAATTCGGATTGCGGAATAAGGAAAAATAAAGAGTAAAATAAGCAGGAGGAGATGAGATGAAGCGGGTGGTGGTGGTTGGATTGGGGATTTTTGGTTTTAATATTGTAAAAGACCTCTATGAAAACGGCATCGAAGTGATCGCTATCGATAAGGACAAAGAGGTTATTCAGAAGATTAGGGACTACTCCACGAAGGCGATCGTGGCCGATGGGACGGACAAGGAGATCATGGAATCGATAGGCATCCAGGAGGATGATGTGGTCATTGTGTCCTTTGGAGAAGACCTGGCTGCTGCCACTCTGATCACGCTTCATCTCAAGGAGGCGAAGGTTAAGCATATCATTGTCAAAGCTCCCAATGAGGATCATAAACATGTGTTAGAGAAGGTAGGGGCAACAGAAGTAGTCATTCCTGAAAAAGAAATGGCGGATAAGATAGCGAAAAGTCTGATCTCCCCCAATGTTCTTGATTATATCCCCCTTTCTGAGGATTATACGATCTGCGAACTGGCGCCTCCTTCCAGTTTTATGGGGAAGACGATTGGCGAACTCCATCTGAGGAGCAGGCACCACATTGAGGTGATTGCCATCAGGGAGGTGCTTCCCGAACGGATCAGAATGGTGCCCCGCGCCGATTTTGTGATTAAGGATAGCGATATTCTGGTCATCATCGGCAAAGAAGAGGATATCCAGAAGATCAGATAAGGAGATAGGGAGATGGGGAGATGGGGAGATAGGGAGATGGGGAGATAGATGAAGATTGTCATTATTGGAGCCGGAGAGGTGGGATTCTACCTGGCCCAGAGACTCTCTTTAGAAAAACATGATCTGGTCATTATCGATAACGATCCGGCGAAATGTACTCATGCCCAGGAGGCTCTCGATGTCTCGGTGATTGAGGGAAACGCTTCAAGTCAGAGCGTTCTGAAAGAAGCAGGTCTGGAATCAGCCGATATGCTGATTGCGGCATCAGGTATGGATGAGATCAATCTGATTGCCTGTATGATCGCCTCAAAAATGGGGGTGAGGAGAAAGATTGCCCGGGTGAGAAATCCGGATTATTATGAAAAATCATCCATCCTTAAGCCTGAAGATCTCGGGGTGGACCTTTTCATCCATCCTGAAGAGGAGGTGATCGAGGAGATCACCCGGCTCCTCATGCGGGCCTCAGCCTCGGAAGTCATCGAGTTTGAAGACGGCAAGATCCTGGTGGTGGGGCTGAAACTGGATGGTCAATGCCCGAATTTAAACAAACCGTTGAAAGAGATCGGACACGAGGAGGAGAGGAGAAATTTCCGGGTGGTGGCCATGCTGAAGGGAGAAAAAACGATCATTCCGACTGGAGAGGACTATTTCAGCAAAAACGACCAGATCTTTGTGGTTGCCAAGCGGGAGAGCCTTCCACAAGTCCTTTCTCTGACCGGCAAAACAGACCAGAAGCTTGATAAGATCATGATCCTGGGAGGAGGAAAAATCGGAAGAGGACTGGCAATGAAATTGGAGGAGCAAATCGAAGTCACCCTTATCGAATCGAACAAGGAAAAATCGGTGAGAATCGCCTCCCAACTTAGACGGACGGCGGTCTATCAGGCAGATGGAACAGAGATCGATACCCTTGCAAGAGAAGGCCTCCTCAATATGGACGCCTTCATCGCCGTTACCGGGGATGATGAGAACAATATCCTGTCCTGTTTGTTAGCCAAACATCT
>JAGXSW010000268.1 GCA_018333715.1 Syntrophaceae bacterium
AACCGTTGACTGTTTAGCCCGATTTTGCTTTTCGACAGAGGGGACAAATTTTTTCTTGACAATCAAAAAAAATGGTGTACGTTGACGGTAAAAGCGAAGCTTAATGTTCATAAATGGAGCGCATTATTCCAGGTCTCCTATTGACAACGCTACCAATTCTTTAATCTGCTACCCATCCTGACCCTTGAAGAAAATATTGCCCTCCCCCATCTCTTAAAGGAAGGGACCAATTCATTGGGTGAGAAGATCGATCACCTTCTTAACGAAATGGACCTCTACCAGAGGAGGCGCCATAAGCCCCATGAACTTTCAGGAGGGGAGATGCAGCGGGTGGCTATCTGCCGCGCCCTGATCAACGATCCGGATATCATCCTGGCCGATGAACCAACAGGCAATCTCGATTCGGCCTCCGGAAGACAGGTCCTCGAAATTCTACGCCGGCTGAGGGACGAACAGGGAAAAACCATCCTCCTCGTCACCCACGGCCCCGAAGGAGCGGCGATGGCGGATCGGGTCCTCAGAATGAGTGATGGGAAAATTATATAGGGTGGCCATAACTCGATCAATCTCGAAGCACGAATTTCGAATTTCAGGTTTGATGGATGGTTCTATTTTACCTCCTTAAAACGATCACCCTTCAACACCTCCGCCTCAATAAAGGGCGGACCTTCCTCTCCGTCATTGGAATCTGCCTCGGTGTCAGCGTCTTTGTCAGCGTTCAAATGGCCATCCACACCGCTATCGAAGCCTTCAATGCCACCGTGGACCACGTTTCAGGAAAGACCCAGCTCCAGGTCGCCTCCTCAGGAAGGGGGTTTCCCGAAGAGGTTTACCTCAAGGTCAAAACGGTGGTTGGAATAAAGGCGGCCACACCCGTCATCCAGTTCATATCAAAGATCGACGAACCTGTTGGGGAGCCTCTTTACCTTCTTGGAATTGATATCTTCAGCGATCAGCCATTCAGGGATTATCAATTTTATGATTCCTCAGAAGAAGATCTCCGATTTCTAAAAGATCCCCAGGCCATTGCCATCACAGAGAAGCTGGCCCACCGGCATGGATTAAAGAAGGGGGACGCTTTGCCTGTCATCTTCGGTTCAAAAAAGGCCACCCTCAATATTACACACCTTCTGAAGATGGAAGGACCCGCAAAATCTCTGGAGGGAAATTTCGGCCTTATGGATATTGCCGCCGCCCAGGAAGCGCTGGAAAAGGTAGGACTCATTGACCGGATCGATCTGCTGGTAGATCCATCAATCTCTTTCGAAGAGGTGGAGAAAGGGTTGAGAAAAGTCATTCCCCCGGGAACCGAAGTCCGACGTTCCGATACCCGGAGCGGTCAGATCGAAAAGATGGTCTCCGCTTTCCATCTCAACCTGACAGCCCTCAGCCTCATCTCTCTCGTCGTAGGAATGTTTCTCATTTACAACGCCATATCCCTCTCTGTCATCCAGAGGAGGCGCGAGATCGGAATTCTCCGGTCCATCGGCGCCACCCGGTCACAGATCCTCAGCCTCTTCTTGTGCGAGGCTGGGCTGATCGGAGGGCTTGGGAGTCTCATCGGGATAGGAGTGGGAATCGGTCTGGCAAAAGTGATGCTCTACTTCGTCTCAAGGACGATTACCTCGCTCTATATTCTGGTGAAGGCAGAAGACCTGATCATCTCCCCCTTCCTTCTCATCGCAGGATGGCTGCTCGGATGTCTCGCCTCGATCTTCTCTTCGATCGGGCCTGCAAAAGAGGCATCGGAGACCGCGCCTAAAGAAGCCCTCTCCATTGGGACGCTCGAAGGAAAGGTGAAGATTCGCCTCAAGCTCCTCAGTCTCATTGGCCTTGGCCTTCTCATCCTCTCATTGATCTTCGCTCTTCAGAACCCCATTAACCAGAAGCCTGTCTTCGGTTTTCTCGCCGCTCTCCTCATCGTTATTGGAATATCTTTTCTGATCCCTTCACTTACCCTCTTGCTCAGCCGTCTTCTTTCGCCCGTTCTCCATCTCCTGTTCGGTGTGGAGGGGAACCTTGCCAACCAATACCTCAGAGACTCCCTGGCAAGAACAATGATCACGATCGCCGCATTGATGACCGCCCTCTCTATGCTCATCAGCATCTCCATCATGATCCTCAGTTTCAGAAAGACGGTTGATCTCTGGGTGGAGCAATCTCTCAATGGCGATGTTTTCATCTTTCCTGGCTCCTATTCCCTGACCGGTTACTCTGCCCTTCTTCCCCTTGAGGTCTCAAAGGCCCTCCCTTCTCTTCCCGGTGTCAAAGCGGTTGATTCCTTCAGGGCCCTGGAAGTGGAATATCGTGGCCAGCCCGCCCTGATCGCCTCTGTGAATGGCGAGGTCTTCCTCGATATGAAGGTGATCCGTTTCACCCGTGGTGACTCCAAAACAATCCTCAACCGGTTTGCCTCAGGCCAATCCATTCTGGTGACAGAAAGCTTCTCGCTCCGGCATCAGGTCGATGCAGGGGACCGAATCAAAATTAACACCCCGCAGGGGGAAAGAGATTTTTTAATCTCCGGCGTCTTCTACGATTACTCAACCGACTGGGGAATGATTCTGATGGAAAGGAACCTCTTTCAGTCCCTCTGGAATGACGAGACCTTCCATAGCGCCGGAATCTATCTGAAGGAAGGAGCCTCTCTCGACTCGTTTAAAGAGATGATCCGCGAGAGATTCTCAAAACCCTATCAACTCTTTGTCGTCTCTCATCGTGAGTTACGAAATGAGATTCTTAAGGTCTTTGACCAGACCTTCGCCATCACCTATGCCCTCGAATTGATCGCTATCTTCGTAGCCATCCTCGGAATCATCAACTCATTAAATGGACTGGTGATCGAAAGGCAGAGAGATATAGGAATTCTCAGGTCAATTGGCGGACTTCGGAGTCAGATTCAGAAGACCATCCTGATCGAGGCAGGATTGATCGGCTTCTTCAGCCTCATCCTCGGCCTCCTCTGCGGCTTCTTACTCTCCCTCCTCCTCATCTATGTGATCAATAAGCAGTCCTTTGGATGGACCATCCAGTTCACCGTCCCTGTGATGAGACTGGTCGAGTTCTGGGCGATGGTGATGGTTGCCTCTCTGATCGCAGGCTTCATCCCTGCCCGCAGGGCCGCCAGACTAAATCCGGTAGACTCATTGAGGATGGAATAGGAATGAGTTATGAGTTAGGAGATATGAGGTGAAAATAACCAATTACCAAGCACTAAATAATGACCAAATCCCAATGACCGAAATTTTCCCCTCACCCTTTCCCTCTCCCCCCATGGGGAGAGGGTGGGGAGAGGGGGCATGGTTATTTGGTCATTGATGATTGGAGCTTATTTGGAGCTTGGAATTTGGTGATTGGAATTTAAATCAGCATCCTATTTTGCAGAGAGGTGAACATGGGAGAGAGTATCTATCAAAACTTGGCAAGGCACTTGTCGTCGCTGGGTATGGGATATCCTCAGAAAGAGGAGCTCCTTGAAATCCTCAGGGAGAACTTCACCCCCCAGGAGGCGGAGGTGGCATTAGCAATTCCCACGAAGACGATCCCTTTTGAGCCTGCTCTTGTATCAAAAATCGCGCCTCACCTGAATATCCCAAAAGATGAATTGGAGCAGATCCTATCCAATCTGGCTCAGAGAGGCCTTCTCTATTCTAAACGGATGAAGGATCGAGAGATGGGATATGCCCTCCAACAATTCGGATATGGCTTTCCTCAGACCTTTTTCTGGAAAGGGGTGGACACCCCGAATGCAAAGAAACTTGCCGACCTGGTCGTCCGCTATTCCCGGAGCGAACAACTCCAGGAAGCCTATGGGGAGACCGAGACGAAGGCTTTCCGATATGTGCCGGCGATCCCTTCCCTCGACCCCGAAAGCCACGCTGTCTTTCCTTTTGAGATGATGGAAGAACTGATTAAAAAAGTCCGTAAGATTGCCCTGGTCCACTGCCCCTGCCGGGCAACGGCCCATCTGATCGGCAAAAAACGCTGTGATCATTCCCTCGCAAACTGTATCAAGTATGATGAGCTGGCGGAATATCTGATCGATAAGGACATCGGAAAAGAGATCACAAAACAGGAAGCCCTTGATATCATTAAAAAGTCTGAGGAGGCAGGTTTGGTTCACATGGTTGACAATGCCAGAGAAGGAATCAAACACACCTGCAACTGCTGTGGCTGCTGTTGTTGGTCCGTGGGAACGATACGGAGAAAGAAAATTCCAAGGGATGTCCTGATGGCTACTTACTTTCTCAGAGAGACGGATCAGGAGTTATGCACGGGCTGCGGGGCGTGTGTTGATATTTGTCCTGTCAATGTGATCCGGATGGAAGGCGACTTCCCTGTAGTGGATAAAGAATGGTGTATCGGCTGCGGAGTCTGCGCCGTCCCCTGCCCCACTTCAGCCGTAAAACTGATGAGAAGGTCCGACACCCTCCCTCCGAAAGACTTTAAGGAATTGCACAAACAGATTTTAAGGGAGAGGAAATGGCAATAGGTAGTGTCGGCATTTATTGCCGACGTCGAAATACTCGGACGTTACAAAAGGAAAATGAAATAAGAGGGTTCTATGTCTCTTGACAACGGTTGGCATTATAAGCGCTAGGTATTCTCTGTTATATATTTACATGGATTCTCAACTCTGTTTTCCTTGATCCATTTCTCGTAATCTGAGTAAATCTTATCAATTAGATCCTTTATGATGGGGGCACCGATGAAGACCTCAATGTGAATTCTCTCCTTTTCAATTCTCTCTTGTTCCACCTGATTCCTGTACCTTTCATGGTCAAATGGACCCCATTTCTCTTCCAGCTCCTTCTTTAACTCCTCCCAAGGAATCCCGGCCCTTTTTACCCTACCAATTTCATGTTCTTTCAGTCTTTCATCCAGTATAGATCCCAATGGATCTTCTTTTCTGCTGTATCCAGGTTCAGGGATGTTGTCATAATCCAAGATTGGCTGACCGAATGCCTCTGCCATCATTACCCATGAGTTTCGTAGCTCCTCTATATTCTCTCCGAATGGCTCTACTGGTTCTTGGGTGATGGATCCAACATAACCTTTCTTACCATAGTATGCCTCGTGGATAGCATACGTGTAATTCACTCTTTCTTTTTTGTCTTCAGGGTCAATCCAAGTATTCTTTTTCCGTACAACCCGATAATTCCACATATCTTAATCTCCTAGGGGCAAAATTAGACGTTGAAAGTTAAAATTTAACGTCTGACCTGAGCAGCCCGCCGAAGGCGGGCCCGTTCCAAGGAAGGATTAGAGCGCACTTTAGAGCAGCACATCTCTGAACCTTGTATCTCCGTCGCACCATGCGAGGTACAGGGTAGGGTTTTCAAACGAGGGTGCCTTGTAGACAAAGGGGACGATTTCCACGGCCTTCATGGCAACTCGAAACACCTCAAAGTCACCGCGCCTTGCCTCGGGGGTGGCAAAGGCGTGTACGAGCATCACGGCGCTGGCTGCATGGAACTCGCGAGCGGTGAGAAGCGCCGACACCGTGCGATGGATCAGCTGATAGCGAATGTTGTCGTCGAATGCTTCGGCTTTGAGTAACTCGTGGAGATACTCAAGTCGAGCGACTTGGCCTGCGGAGGCAGAGGCTCGCTTCTCTCGAAGGAGAGGACCAAAGTCCTCCGAAACCTTCGCTTCGACGCAGATGACGCAGAGACCAAAGTCGTTGCGGCAGATCGCCAAGACATCGGTGTTTGAAGTTGTCTCGCCGCCCTTCAATGCCACTTGCCACTCGGGCATGGCCGCAAGCAGCCGCTGACCGACCAACAACGGCTCGCGGGATGATTCAAGGAGGGCTGAAATCTCAAGGGGAAGTTGCTTGGCCGCGTGTTCCCAGGCCGCGGCAGCGGTCATCGCTGACGCCCCCTTCTTCCAGTGAAGCTTTGGCTTCGCAAGCAAGTGTTGCCAGTCGCTTCCGTTCTTGGTTGGTACGAAGACGCGTTTCATGGTGTGTGCGTGCTTTGCCCTCTAACGAGCCTATAGAAAAACTCAACCACTACGATTAAGGGGTGATTTTCTGGGGTCTCCTTGACCCCTTTCTATCATGAGATCGTCGTATACAGAGCAACCTGAGGGGTTGCATTTTCTTCCAACTCGCCAGATTCGGGCGAGATTGACTTTTCCTACAGACTCAACGGGGAAAATCAGCCGCCGCTGCAAGCGATCATCTTTATTTTTTGAGCCGTTCAATTTCCTGCTCTATCTCAGCAATTATTTCTTTGTTCCTAATCTCTTTTCTTTCCCCGACCTTGAATGAGAAAATGTAGAAAACCTTTCCGCCGTATTGCTTTGTAAACTTTTCATGAGTTTTGAGCTGTAGTTCCTTTTCCTTAAAAATTTGTGATAACTGTATTCCTTGATTGACCGGTTTTATTTGTATCCCGACATAGCTGTCTTTGATTCTTATGAAGAAATCAACATTAAAAAGTCTGTCCCATTCGTCAGGAGCAGGTTCAATCTTAACCTGGAGTTCTTTTTCCAACTGTCCGTAGATGGTCTTAATCTCGGTCATGTAACCATCGAATGTACGGTCAATGACCAACTGAACCATGTAGTCAATACAGTCTCGCTCCGTGATTTCTTCCACTTCGGCCTGAATAACTTCGGTTATCTTGACATAAAGCTTCCTGCCGAGTTCTTCTAGATGTTCCTTTGGCCGGACGTTCTTAAAGTAATAATCACGCCATTCATCTATTGTCCTTGGCGCACACTGCCTGATGCTCTCGGAAGTTGGACCGACGTTCCTTTTGAAGTTCAACTGAAACCGATTCATCGCGCTGTTTAGAATCCATTCCTTAGCCATGTCTGGCTCCGAGTTTTAGGAATTTATCCTTGTATTTGAAATCAACAGAGCAGTCCACCTCTGCAAGCCCTTCCTTTATGAGATGTGCATTGAGAAATGTTTTGTTTTTTAAATAGATATAACAAAGCAGGCGATTCTCATTATCGTGCTTTTGACTATCAAATTTCAGAAATACTTTTTGTCCCTTCGTTTTTTCAGTAATGAAATTAATTGCCAAACCATGCAATGCCTTATTCTCTCTTACTCCGATAAGACGGACAAGCAATCCATTGCTGAGTCTAATCAACTCAGGGCTGATCACTTCCTTAACCGAGTAATACTCTTCGCGCTGCCCGCTGTTTTCGTCAATTCTGGAGCCGAATTGAAGCTTTTTTGGATCAATCTTCTTGTCAAGTTTATGAGGATCTTTGAAGATATAGGGCAGCCTTGCAATGTCCTTGTTCAAGTCGGTTTTGATATTGTCTTTCAAAAAAATGTATTCTGTTCCGAAAAGATCGGTTTGTTCGATTTGCAGCTTTTTTCTGATGGTTGGAATAAAGTTCTCGTTAATTTCATAACCGATTGAATGCCGCCCAAGGTTGCGGGCAGCCATTGAAGTCGTACCACTGCCGAGGAAGGGATCAAGAACCGTATCCCCTGCAAAAGCAAACATTTTGATAAGCCGGCCAGGCAGTTCTTCTGGGAACATTGCAATATGCCCTTCCTGTTTAGCGCCTGCAAAATACCAGTGGCCTGAAAAATAAATATTCCAATCTTCCTTCGATATTACAGACCGTTCTTTTTGTTCCTGGGTTGGTTTTGGCGAGATGCCTTGCTTTTTAAACAACAGAATAAACTCATAATCGAGTTTCAGAATTCCGTTGCGGGGATAAGGAAAACTTCCCATGATGGTCGCTCCGCCTGTTGTATTGGTCGTCGTCACTTTTTGCCAGATGATCGCCCCCATGTAGTCAAACCCAATTGTCTCGCAGAATTTAATGATTTCGGTTCGAATCGGGATTACCTTGTACCGTCCATAATAAACCGAGCGGGCGAACTGGTCCCCGATGTTTATGCAAAGCCGGCAGCCTGGGTGCAAAACCCGGTGGCATTCCTTCCAGACAAGGCTCAGATTATTGATATAGCTCTCATAAGTCTCATGGTATCCGATTTGATCGTTTGTCCCGTAATCTTTAAGCTGCCAGTATGGGGGTGACGTAATGATCAAATGAACCGATTCATCGGTCACCAGGTTCATTTGTCTGGAATCTCCATGAATTATTTTGTGTATGGTTTTCATTTTTGTAATTTATTGTAGCTTAAATCAGGTGTGTATGTAAATCGGTTGTTATCGACAACGCAAAGTTCACCGGGAGCCCGCAGTTTCGGCGATCCGGTGAAGCCGGTGGTTCGGTGGATTCTCTCAGAATCACGCCCCACCCTTGGCGCCGTGAATTCTACTAAAAATCTCAAGCAGATTTGCGGACTTAATGTCTGAGGCATCGATATAGTATACTTCATGGATCTTTTTGTGAATATCAGAAAGCTCCATCTCCTCCAAGCCAGTGAAGTCATAGAGGCTGGATTCATCGCTGATCAAATACTCCCGTGGCTCTAAACCGAAGATCTTGTTCATGAACTCTTCAGAAATCTCATGAAACCCATCGATTCCTGTTGTTGGAGCAAATTCGATACGCTTGCCCTTAAACGGTCCGTTGGAGATAACTCGTGAATCATTTTTCATTTTTTCACCGAGCATTATTTTTTAAGTTTCTTCTGTAGATGGGGGAATTATATGCATGTGGGAGGAAGGTGTCAATGTAATTTTGGGAGAGCTCTAAAAAACTACCTTCCGCTCTCTTGATCAGAGATTTCTGAACTTTTACAGAAATCTCTTTGGGTTCAAAACCATTGAATTGTAGATGAGTTTTCGATAGAATAATACAAATTGAACTATTACAAGGAATTGGTGTCGTGTCCACACAGGCCATTGCCCAAGTCGATTTTACGCTTCGACAAGCCTGTTCTCTCCGAGCCAGAGGCTCTTCTGAGCCGGAGGCTGGGGCGGAGCCTGAGCCGGAGGCTGATCAAACCGTTCACCCTTCGAGAGCCTCAGGGCGAACGGAGAGTCGAAGTGTAAATGGTTGGTTTGGGCAACAGCTTGCACACTCTTTCAAATGATTTTCACTTATCCAACAAAATGCGCGAAAAAAAGGAATCTCGTCATTGCGGGAATCCTTTTTATCCTTCTTCTCACTGCTTCAACAACATACGGTGAGGAGTTTCAGCGGGCCCTGCCCGGCAAGGTTTTCTCTTTTCCTCAGGACCATTACTCCCATCCAGAATTTAAAACCGAATGGTGGTATTACACCGGCCATCTCCAGTCCGGGGACAAAAAATCCTATGGCTACCAGCTCACCTTTTTCAGAACAGGTTTAACAAGAGAAACCAAGGCTAAAAAATCGAAGTGGGCGATTCAGGATATCTATTTTGCCCATCTCGCCATAACCGATGAATCGAAGAAGCGCTTTGAATACCGGGAGAAGATGAGCCGGGGAAGTTTTGGGGAGGCAGGAGCCTCAATTTACGGGAGCAAAGAACCTTTCCGTGTATGGATTGACGACTGGTCGGCCGAATTAAAGGGAACCTCTTTACAAACCCACCTCCTCAAGGCCAAAGATAGGGATTTCGGCATCGAACTTATGCTCAAACCAGAAAAGAATCCGGTCATACATGGAAACAATGGCATCAGTCAGAAGGCAGAAGGCGAGGGATACGCCTCTCACTACTATTCGATCACCCGTTTAAAGACCGAAGGGAAGATCTTTTTAAAAGGAAAAGAATTTGCTGTCCGCGGGATGAGCTGGATGGACCATGAATTCGGCTCCAACCAGCTCCGTCAATACCAGATCGGCTGGGACTGGTTCAGCATTCAGATGGAGAATAGAATTGAATTGATGTTTTATCAGGTTCGGCATCAGAATGGGAAACCCGACCCTTATTCCAGCGGAACGATCATCTTTCCTGATGGAAGAAGCGAACATCTCCCACTAAGAGAATTTCAGATCGAAATCCTCGCTCAATGGAGAAGCGAAAAGAGCAAAGCCGTTTATCCCTCGCGGTGGAAGATCAAGGTTCCCCGTTATGGAATCGAATTGAACCTATCTCCAACGATAAAGGATCAGGAATTGATCACCGAGGCCTCCACCCGTGTGACTTACTGGGAAGGAAGTGTGAAGGTTGAAGGGAAGTACCAGGGCAATTCCATCAAAGGAAGAGGCTATGCCGAATTGACAGGATATGCGAAACCGTTTAGTAAAGGAATATGATTTTTTCAAATGGGTAGCGTCTCCATTTACTGGGGGCGAATCGAAAGAATTTCGTCGGCAGTAAATGCCGACGCTACTACTACGTATTCTCAATGTTCTGAAAGAAGGAGGACTCAAGGTGGAACAACTTTTCTATCCGAAATCTGTGGTTGTCATCGGTGTTTCAGAAAGACCGGATAACCTTGCAAGAAATATCGTAGAAAACCTCTTCGAATTTCAATTTAACGGTGAAATCTTCCTTGTGGGAAGAAAAGATACCGTCCTCTTTGGACGCAGAATCCTCACCTCTGTGGATCAGCTTCCCGATGGCATCGATGTGGCCGTCATCCTCACCCCTGCTCAAACCGTCCCGGGGCTCCTAGATGCCTGCGGACGAAAGAAGATTCCCTGGGCCATCATCGAAACCGGAGGATTCAGGGAATATTCGGAAGAAGGAGGCCAGCTTGAACAAACCGTCCTTCAGACTGCCCGAAAATGGGGAATCCGGATCGTAGGACCGAACGGGATCGGAGTCACCAATGTCGATAACGGTTTTGTTGTTCCCTTTGTCAAACTGAAGAGGGGACCGGTGAGCAAAGGCAAACTCTCCATCCTGGCCCAGAGCGGAGGAGTCCTTCTCTCCTATGCGAACCACATGATTAGCGCCAATGTGGGCCTGTCAAAAATGGTGAGCATGGGAAATAAATTAGACCTCAACGAGATCGACTATCTGAAGTATCTGATCGATGATCCAAAGACCGACATTATCGGGCTCTACCTTGAGAGCCTTGAGCGGGGAAGGGAATTGATGGAGATTGCCCACTCCACATCCAAACCTATTATCATCCACAAGGCCAACACCGGAGAGGAAAGCCGCCAGATTGCAAAGTTTCACACCGCGGCCCTGGCCAACGACGACAGGGTCGTGGAGGCCGCCTTGAGACAGGCCGACATCATTCGCACAAAAGATTTCCGATCCTTTGTGAATGCCGTGAAGATCCTCTCTCTGCCGCCCTGCAAAGGGAAAAACCTGGTGATCATCTCTCGCTCCGGAGGGATCGGTGTGGTGGCTGCGGACTCTGCAGAACGGCACGGATTTCGACTTCTCCCCCCTGACCCAAAACTCCAGGAGCAGTTCCATAGTCTCTTTCGGGCAAAGGTGATCCAGCCCACCAATCCACTCGATCTCGGAGATCTCTTCAACTTCGAGCTTTACACCAGTATCCTCGAACAGGCTCTTAGATTCCCGATGGTCCATGGAATTCTTTTCCAGCACGGGGCAACGGCTGAGGAGAAAGAGCCTTCCAGAAAATTTGTCCAGGCTGTCAAGGAACTCTCTTTCCGTTACCAGAAACCGGTCGCCCTTCAATACAACACCGATGAGGAGGAGCTGGCTTATATCAAGAGGGCCCTCGACTATCCCATCTTCACTGAACCTGAAGATGCCTTAACAGCCCTGGCCATCTCAAGGGATTACTACCGTAGATTGACAACATCGAAGGAAGAATCTCCTTTCTATCCCATTGATAAGAGCCGTGCTGCTCTGGTTCTTCAAAAAGCAATTGGAGAGAAAAGGGATCTCATTCTTCCAGAAGCAATGGAATTGCTCCAGGCATGCGGCATTCCCGTTGCTGACTACGAGTTGGTTTATCGAAAAGAAGATTTGCAACAGGCCCTTGGGAAAACTGGATTTCCCGCAGCCATGAAGGTCATCTCTCCGGAAATCTCACACAAATCGGATGTGGGCGGAGTGGTTCTCCATATCGATTCTCTGAAAAAGGCGGAAGAGGCCTATGATAAAGTGATGAGCCTGAATCCGGGGAATAGGACCGGCGTGTTTCTTCAAAAGATGATCTCCGGTGGAAAGGAAGTTATCCTGGGGGCCAAAAGAGATTCCTCTTTCGGGCCGGTTGTCCTCTTTGGCCTGGGTGGAATCTATGTGGAAGTTTTGAAGGAGACCTCCCTTCGGGTGGCTCCCATCAATCGCTCCGAGGCAGAGGAAATGATCTCTGAATTGAGAGGGGCCCGCATCCTCAAGGGGATGCGGGGGGAGCAGCCATCGGACATCGAGGCGATCATTGAAATGCTTCTCAGGCTCTCCCAGTTGATGGTGGACTTTCCAGAAATCGAAGGAATTGACATCAATCCGTTGATGGCATTGGAGAAGGGGGCAATAGCCGTGGATGCCCGCATCGTTTTGACCAGATAGGTCAAAAGGAAAATTCCAATCACCAAATCCCAATTTCCAAATAAATTTCAATAACCAAATGCTCAATATGTCATGCCGAACTTGTTTCGGCATCCCAATAAAACCTATCAAAAGCGAGACCCTGAACCAAGTTCAGGGTGACAATGAGAGATTATTTCAGCAACCTGCTGGTTATTATTTGGTTATTGGTGCTTGGTGCTTGGAATTTAGAATTAGATTCCCAAATTCTCTCCTACCAGAATCACGGCCACATCGATGCGCGCCGGTTTTTTGGCCAGGGTGACGGAGCCTCCCACCCCGACTGTCGCTCCATCCGGTATCTGCTTCATCACCTCTTCGCAGGCGGATTTGGAATCCGGAACAAAGACGGCCTCGAAGTTATTCTTCTTCAATGCGTTAATTGTTCTTTCGACCTGCTTCTCCTGAAACCACTGCTGCCACTGCTCCATATTTTCTTCCTCCTTTTTTAGGTATTGCTTAGAAAATAAACCTATTATCTCCCTCTCCCTCGGTGGGAGAGGGTAAGGGTGAGGGGGCAAACGACCTATCCACCCCCACCCTCACCCTCCCCCATCAAAGGGGGAGGGGATTGTTTAGAATCAATTTTCATCGTTCGATGGCGACGTTCCGTTATGAAGGATTGCCATAAAAAATAAACGTATTTATATTTCTAAACCGAATATTGATTTAAGTCAATGATCTGTCATAGGATGTTGCGATATTCTGGTTTGTATATGCGGCTGTATTCAAGTTTTTCGGCCACCCGATCATCTTCTGAATTCTGGACAACCTGGGGGTCGAGTGTTACGATAAAATTAGGGGATCTCTTAAAAAGGAGGCGTCTTATGGCCGAATATAAAAGGGATGAAAAAGTCGCTTTCAACGGAAAAAAGGTGGAGATTTTGGGCTCCACTTTTGAGGAGGGAAAACCAGAGACCCCGATGAACTGGAGAAAAAAATTGAGAAATCGGGAAGAGATACTTGCCTATCTCAAGACAGGGGAACGTTACTGGTTCAGTGACGAATGGGTTGGCAGTGAGAAACGGAAGACAAAGGCCTAACAGGCTGCTGAAAAACGGCCATCTGCGGCGTTGCCCTCATCCTTCGTCATTGCGGCGTACATTCAAGTACGCCTCATTCCTCAGAATTTCGGGCGCCTTGCATCTGGCCATTTTTGAGCAGCCCTAGAAAACTGGCTTTTTTCAGTAACCCGTAAAATGAATGAATAGAAGGAGGTAAGTCCCGTGGCATTTCAAATTCCCCAGATCACCTACTCAGGTAAAATTAAAGAGGTCACCCTCGGAAAAGGGCCTAAGGCGGTGACCGTCGGAGGGGAAAATTCCTACCCCTTTCATCTTTTCGAAGGAGAGATACCCCACCCTCCCCGGATAGCCATGGAGGTATACGATATTCCTCCTGAAGATTGGCCGGAGACAGCCCTTGAACCGTTCAGGGATGTGGTCCATGATCCGGTTGCCTGGGCGAGGAAATGTGTTGAAACCTACGGAGCAGAACTCATTGCACTGCAACTCGTCAGCACAGACCCAAATGGTCTAAACCGGCCCGCCGAGGAAGCGGTGGAGACCGTCAAAAAGGTCGCCGCTTCAATAGGGGTTCCCTTGATCGTATGGGGAAGCGCAAATGTGGAGAAGGATGGGGATGTCCTTCGAAAGGTAACTGAGGCCTGTGATGGGATGAACCTCATCATCGGGCCGGTTGTCGAAGGCAATTACAAGCAGATCGGCGCAGGGGCCATTGCATACAGACATACGGTCATTGCCTCTTCTCCCATCGACATCAACCTCGCCAAACAGCTTAACATCCTCCTCGGAAACCTGGGAATTCCTGACAGTCAGATCATAGTCGATCCGACAACAGGTGGATTGGGTTATGGAATCGAATATACCTATTCGGTGATGGAAAGAGACAGGATGGCGGCCCTCAGCCAGCAGGACGAGAGACTCCAGTTCCCCATCATTTGCAACATGGCGAGAGAGGTATGGAAGACAAAGGAGGCCAAGTCATCGGCTGAAGAGGCCCCTGCCTTAGGCGATCCAAAAAAGAGGGGCGTCCTCATGGAGGCTGTAACTGCGGTTACCCTCCTTCTGGCAGGAGCGGATATTCTTGTCATGAGACATCCCGAAGCGATCAAACTGGTTCGGGAGGTGATTTCGGAATTTATGGTGAAGTAACTTAGAAAATGGATATCAATTTGGCGGCTTGAAAAAATCTTTTAAAATCCCTCCCCACCTCCCTTTGCCAAAGGGAGGAGAAAAAATATCCCCCTTTTGACAAAGGGGGATAAATGGGGATTAGATAACCTTAGCCAAAACTCCATCTTCCATGGAATAAATAAGGAGGAATCCATGTCCGATATAGAAAAGAAGAGCATTGATCCAGCAACGATAAAGATGTTGAAGAAGGCGCAGGCCGATGGTTGTGAAACGATCTTTGACAGGGCCGATGCCATGAAACCCTGTCCCATCGGAGCAGAGGGAAGCTGTTGTAAAACTTGTGTCATGGGGCCCTGTCGTGTTCCCGCTCCCAAAAAGAAGGGAGAGGAGAAGACCCGAAGGGTGGGGCTCTGTGGCGCAACCGCAGAGACGATCTCTGCCCGCAATTTTGCACGGATGGTGGCTGCAGGCACGGCCGCCCACTCCGATCATGCGCGAGGTGTTACCGAAGTCTTTCTGGCCACCGCCAAAGGCAAAGTTCCCGGCTTTGAAATCAAGGACGAACAGAAACTCCTTCAACTGGCAATGGACCTCGGGGTTGAGATCGGAAACCGATCTGTGCGGGAGATTGCCATCGATGTGGGCGAGAAAGCTCTATCTGAATTCGGACGCCAGGAAGGGGAAATCCTCCTTGCCAAAAGGGCTCCCCTCAAAAGGCAGGATATCTGGAGAAATCTGGGAGTCATGCCACGGGGGATCGATCGGGAAGTAGTGGAACTCTTGCATCGAACCTGCATGGGAGTCGATCAGGAATATAAGGATCTTCTCTATTCAGCCGCCAGGTGCGCTTTAGCCGATGGATGGGGAGGCTCGATGATCTCCACCGAACTCCAGGATGTCCTTTTCGGAACCCCGGTCCCTGTCTACGGAAAGATCAACCTCGGCGTCCTTAAAAAGGATGAGGTCAATCTGGTCATCCACGGGCACGAACCCCTTCTCCCTGAGATCATCGTCGGAGTGTTACAGGATCCCGAAATCCAGAAGGCCGCCCGATCCGTGGGAGCAAAAGGAATCAATCTCACGGGAATGTGCTGTTCTGCCAATGAGGTCCTGATGCGCCACGGGATTCCAGTGGGAGGAAATTTCTTGCAGCAGGAATTGGCGATCGTCACCGGTGTCGTCGATGCTATGGTGGTCGATGTTCAATGCGAAATGCAGTCCCTCGCCCAGGTCGCCAAATGCTACCACACCAAGCTCATCACCACCTCGCCCAGGGCCAGGATCGAAGGAGCCATGCACATAGAATTTGACGAACATCATGCTCCCGATGTGGCGAAAAAGATTTTAATGGAGGCCATTGAAAACTTTAAGAACCGTAAATCGAATGTGGACATTCCTTCCGAGACGACCGACACGGTCGTGGGATTCAGCCATGAGACGATCAATTACCTCCTGGGCGGCATGTTCCGGGCCTCTTACCGGCCTCTCAACGACAATATCATCAATGGCCGCATTCGTGGCATTGCAGGCGTGGTGGGCTGTAATAACGCCCGCGTCACGCATGATGATCCCAACTTCACCCTCATCAAGGAGTTGATCAAGAACGATGTCCTCGTCCTCGTCACCGGTTGCAGCGCGATGGCCGCGGGCAAAGGCGGCCTTCTCACCCCGGAAGCCGCAAGGCAATATGCCGGGGACGGTCTGGCTTCTGTCTGTGAGGCAGTCGGCATCCCGCCCGTTCTCCACATGGGCGCCTGTGTGGACAACAGCCGGATTCTGATGGCGGCCACGGCCGTGGTCAAAGACGGAGGCCTCGGAGACGATATCAGTGACCTTCCTGCAGCCGGTGCGGCCCTCGAGTGGATGAGCGAAAAAGCGCTCGCCATCGGCCACTATTTTGTGGCTTCAGGGGTCTTCACCGTATTCGGCGTAACCTGGCCGACCACAGGAAGTGAGGAGGTCACCAAATTTCTCTTCGAGGAATTTGAAAACAGTTTAAAGGGAAAATGGGGATTCGAGCCCGATCCAATAAAAGCGGCCAAACTGATGATAGAGCATATCGATAAGAAGCGAAAAGCCCTCGGCATCGATAAGGCCAGGGACCGCGTTCTCTTCGATATGGCCAAGCGAAGAGAACTGGATGCCGCTTAATAAATAATACCCCTATAAATCTCCCCTCCCTTGGCGGGAGGGGATAAAGGGGAGGGGGATAATTCCCCTGTTCACCCCCACCCTCGCCCTCCCCCGTTGAGGGGGAGGGAATTTGTCTATATTGACATCGTTTATTTGAGATTTGGTGATTGGAATTTGATTTAATTAATGGAGGTTCGCCTGTGTCCAAAATCATTGCTTCTGCCGCTATCAGAGGAGCTCATAAGATTGTCGAAAGGGCTGAGAAGAAGTATGAAGAGGCTTTGAAGAAATGGGGGCCCAATCAGGAGGTGGGCTTTCCCAATACGGCCTACTATCTGCCCATCATCTACGCCATCCTCGGAGTCCCCATACAGAAATTGGGGGATGTGAAACCCGTTCTCGAAAGAACCAGATCCCTTCTTCCTCCTCCGGTCAAAGAAAGGGTGAATCTCCCTTATTTAGGCCCGGCGCTCGACGCGGGAATGGCTGCCTTCTTCGCAGAAGAGATCATTGAAGCCATCCGCTACCTGGAGCATCCGAACTTCTATACGAAGCAGGAAGACCCCTTGCCTGATAACATCTGGCTGGGCGCAGCCGATGATGTGATCTTTCGTAAACGCGGGGTCGAATTTGTGGATGGCACTGCGCCTGGATTTGCCGCAATCGTGGGCGCCGCGCCCTCGCCCGAGATTGCAAAAAAGATCGCAACAGAGCTTCAAGAAAAGAACCTCTATGTTTTTATGTGCGCCGAAAATGAAGGAAAACGTTTTTCCGAACAGTTGGTAGAGGCAGGAGTCCAGATCGGGTGGCCCACGAGGCTGGTCTCTTTTGGCCCTGATGTTTCAGCCGCTGTCTTTGCCATTGGCTTTGCCTGCAGAGTTGCCATGGCCTTTGGCGGAGTCAAGCCGGGTGACTTCCGAAACAATCTGATCTATAACAAGGACCGCACCTTTGCCTTCGTCATGCCACTCGGATTTGTTTCGGATGAATGGTATGCCAATGCCGCTGGCGCCATCAACTGGGGATTCCCGACAATCGCAGATACCCCCATTCCGGAAATTCTGCCGACAGGCGTCTGCACTTATGAGCATGTCGTTTCAAACATCCCCCATGACCAGATCGTTCAGAGAGCCGTAGAGGTGAGAGGGTTAAAGGTGGCTGTCGTCGAAGTCCCCATTCCCGTCTCTTATGGCCCTGCGTTTGAGGGGGAAAGGGTAAGGGGCGAGGATATCGCTATGGAATGCGGAGGAGGAAGAACCCATGCGGTGGAGTGGGTCACCTCCCGTCCCATGGATGAAGTGGAAGACGGCAAGGTTGAGCTCATTGGCCCTGATCTTGATCAGAGTGAATCTCCCGGACGGCTCCCCATTGCCATCGTCGCTGAGGTGGCAGGCCGGCAGATGCAGGAGGATTTTGAACCGATTCTCGAACGGCAGATCCATCATCTCATCAACTATGCCCAGGGCGTGATGCATATCGGTCAGAGGGACATTGCATGGATACGTATTAGCAAGGGGACTGTGGAGAAGGGTTTTCGCTTCTCCCATCTCGGCAAAATCCTTCACGCAAAATTTCACCAGGACTTCGGAGCCATCTTCGATAAAGTCCAGGTCAATATCTATACCGACAAGGAAAAGGTCGATCAGATTCTTGCACAGGCAAGGGAGGTCTACCAGAAGAGGGACATCCGTATCGAAGGGATGACGGATGAGACCATAGACACCTTCTACTCCTGCACTCTCTGTCAGTCCTTTGCGCCCAGTCATGTCTGTGTCATCAGCCCGGAAAGGACAGGGCTTTGCGGCGCTTACAACTGGATGGATTGCAAAGCTTCCTTCGAGATCAATTCCACCGGGCCGAACCAGCCCGTTCCAAAGGGGGAGGTGATCGATCCCAGATTGGGACAGTGGAAAGGCGTAAATGAATTCGTCTATAAAGCCTCCCGCCAGAAGGTTGATCACTATAACTTCTACAGTTTGATGTACGACCCAATGACCACCTGCGGGTGCTGTGAATGTATTGCGGCAGTGCTTCCGATGTGTAACGGTGTGATGACCGTAAACCGCGACTTTCCGGGGATGACTCCCTGCGGGATGAAGTTCACCACCCTGGCGGGTTCGGTGGGAGGGGGACAGGTCACCCCTGGCTTTGTCGGTCACAGCAAGTATAATATTACGCAGAGAAAGTGGCTGGTCGGAGATGGCGGGATCAAGCGGCTCGTCTGGATGCCTAAAATGCTTAAGGATGAGATCCGTGAACGGTTGATCAGACGCTCTCAGGAGATCGGCATTCCGGATTTGATCGATAGGATTGCGGACGAAACGATTGGAACCACCGAAGAGGAGATTCTTCCTTTCCTCACGGAGAAGAACCACCCTGCCCTCTCGATGGATCCGATTCTTGAGTAGAAGTGACTAAAGTGAGCTATACATAGGGACATAAATCTTAACCGGCTTGTCATTCCGGGCTTGACCCGGAATCCAGTGTTTTCCTGGATTCCCGCTTTCGCGGGAATGACATGCTTTGTTGTGATTAAAGGGCTATCCGGCATATGAAAGGAGAGTATCCATGGGTTTAACCGGAATCCAGATATTTAAATTATTGCCTAAAACGAATTGTAAGGAGTGCGGCGTCCCGACCTGTCTCGCCTTTGCCATGAATCTGGCCGCGGGGAAGGCTGAACTCGCCTCGTGTCCTTATGTGTCAGAGGAAGCAAAGGCGATGCTCTCCGAAGCCTCCGCCCCTCCCATACGGCCTCTCACCATTGGCTCAGGTGAAAATGTGGTGAAGATCGGGGGAGAAACCGTTCTCTTTCGTCATGAAAAAACCTTTGTGAACAAACCCGGGTTTGCCATCCTCGTCAGCGATTCCATGCCGGAGACTGAAATCGGAGATCGCCTGAAGCGGTTCAATGAGCTGAGGTATGAAAGAGTGGGGCTAACCCTGAGACCGGAAATGATTGCCATAAAGAATGAATCCGGAGACCCGGTGAAGTTCGAGGTCCTGGTGAAGAAGGTGAAGTCTGAAACGGATGCCGCCCTGATTTTGATGAGTGAAAAGATTGAAGCTTTAACTGCAGGAGTCAGAGTCTCATCCGACCGTGTTCCATTGATCTATGCGGCTACCGATGGCAATCTCGAAGCCATGGCCAATCTTGCCCGGGAGAGCGGATGTCCAATAACGGCAAAGGCCGATAATCTTGAAGCCCTTTCCGGGCTGACGGAGAAACTGATGACCGCAGGCCTCAAAGACCTTGTCCTCGATTCCGGGTCGAGGACGCTCCGCAGGGCCTTCGAAGACCAGGTCTGCATCCGTCGAGCGGCCCTTCTCCAGAAAAACCGCTTTCTCGGATTTCCAACCATCACCTTTCCCTGTGAAATGACGAAAGATCCGATGAAGGAAGCTCTCATCGCCGCAACCTTTGTGGCAAAGTATGCTGGAATTATCGTCCTGTCAGACTTCCGGGGAGAAACCCTTTTCCCCCTTCTTGTTGAACGGCTCAATATCTACACCGACCCTCAACGGCCCATGACGATGCAGGAGGGGATCTATCCCATCGGCAATCCCGGAGAGGATTCTCCTGTGCTGGTCACCGTCAACTTTTCCCTGACCTACTTCATCGTTTCCGGTGAGATCGAATCGAGCCGGATTCCAAGCTGGCTTCTGGTGATGGATACCGAAGGGCTCTCCGTTCTCACGGCCTGGGCCGCCGGAAAATTTGTTGGAGATTCGATCGGCACTTTCATCAAAAAGAGCGGCATCGCTGATAAAGTGAAGCACCGGCAGGTGATCATCCCTGGAGCGGTGACGGTTGTCAGCGGCGACCTCGAAGAAGAACTCGGTCCGGAATGGAAGGTTAAGGTCGGTCCAAGAGAGGCCGCCCACCTCCCCGCCTTCCTTAAAATGGGACCATAAAGTGAAATCACTCTCCTCTTTCCCTCTCCCCTGGCGGGAGAGGGCGAGGGTGAGGGGGACAAGGAGACTCCATGATCCTCATCGGTGAAAATCTTAATGTGATCATTAGAAAGATCGGGACCGCGATGAAAGAAAAGGACCCCAAGCCCATCCAGGAGATGGCCATTGCTGAAGCCAGCGCCGGCATCGACTATCTCGACATCAACCTCGGCCCTGCGAGAAAGGGCGGGGGAGAGTTGATGGAGTGGGTCGTTAAAACCCTTCAGGAAGTGGTGGATACCCCCCTCTATCTCGATACCATCAATGCAGAAGCCATTGAGGCAGGACTCCGTGTCTATAAAAATAAAAAGGGAAAGGCTGTGATCAATTCGATTATGGCCCGCCCTGAAAGCATGGAGGCCAAATTCCCTCTTGCTCAAAAGTATGACGCAGGGATTGTCGCCCTCCTCTGGGGACCTTCCGGTCTTCCCCGCGACGCAAATGAAAGAGGCGTGCTGGCCGCCGAACTGATGCAAAAGGCCATGGAATTTGGCATCCCGAATGAAGATATCTGGATCGATCCCATCATCACCCCGATCACCAGCCCCCAGAGCCAGGTTCAGGTCCCGGGCTGCATCGAATTTATGAAGATGTTCAAAGACCTCCAGGAGATCGCCCCTGGGATCAAGTCAACCTGCGGACTCTCGAATGTCTCCAACGGCGCTCCGGATAAGTTAAGACCCATCCTCAACCAGACCTATCTCATCATGATCGAACGATACGGAATGTCCTCAGCCATCATCGATGCCTTCGATGAGGAAATCAAGAATTTTGCAAGAGGAAAACGGGAGGATTTGAAAAAATTAATCTATCGCGTGATGGACAAAGATCAAATCGACCTAAAATCCTTAAGCAAAGAAGAGGCCGATTACGTAAAAACCACAAGAGTCCTGATGGGCCAGATCCTCTACTCCGACTCCTGGCTGATTAGCTAATCCATTTTATCCGATCATTGCGGAAAGGTTTAACATAAAGTTGAATGACCAAATATTATGGATGGGGCGTGATGGCGACAATGGTGATTTGTTTGCGTCCTGGACCATAATACCAGAAAATCCGATATGCTGACGGCGTGCTCTGTTGGGCATAGGCTTCGAAAACCTTCTCTCCATTTGGTCCTCTCAGTGAAGTAAACTCGTGGGTGTTCAAGGAAGGGTGCCTCAAGTTGGTCTCCATAAATCCAAGTGTTTTTCTTACTGCTTTTAAAATATTCTTTTGGGCGGGATTGTTTTCGATCTCCATTAGATCTTCATCGGCCTGCGGAGTAAAAATAAGTTCAAACATAGGGCTTTATTTTGCATGCCTTGCAAATGAACCGCGTTTAATTGTCCCTTTCTGCGATAGTCCTGTCTTAACCTTTTTTAAAGCGGTCTCATTTTCGTAAAGCCAGACCTCTCGCGCTGGAATTTCCACCATAGGCTCCAAAATAATCTTTTCATTCTCCTTGTAAGCTCTTACAGAACTGACCTTTTTATCCGGAAAGAGTTTCGTTAAGGAGATCCTATTTCTTGAATCAACGGTAAGGTTTATCGCTCCCATGTTTCCTCCTATCTGCTTATGTACCCATCGTAGTTCACAAATGGGATAATTGTCAAGTGGGAATACCCATCAAAGCAGAGATTTCCCTTTTCCTCTCCTGTTCGATGAACAAATTTTGTCTTTGCATTCGTACACCTTTTAGGGTATCTTTTGATCGTCCCTGCTTTATATTTATGTCTACCAACAAATTAGTGCCAGGCAACGGGGGAGGTGAAGGTCGAACCTTCAAAATATTTTTTAAAAAGGAGACTGCCCGCACCGACAAATAACTTTGAGAAATTTTGTCATTATATGCTTTAAATCTGTTATAATTTACAAAAGGTTAATGAGCAAGGAGGCTTCTTATGGCTGTAATACGGTATATCCTGAGTGGGTATGTGGAACAGGTAATGGCCCAAGCGGTCTATGATAAGCTTGAAGACGGCACATTTGCCGGCGGGATCCCCCCATGTAAAGGAGTTATAGCATTTGGAAACACTTTGCGTGAATGTGAGGATGAGTTGCATTCAGTACTTGAAGACTGGATTTTTGTAGGATTAAAACTTGGACACCCTCTGCCAGTCATAGGAGGAATTGATTTAAACAGGGAGCCAACCCGTGAGCAAGTGGACGCCATGTAGGCGCAGAGATTTCATTCATCGATTGCGACAACTTGGTTTTGACGGGCCTTTCTCAGGCACAAGGCATCAGTTCTTGGTTTACAAAACACATCGTCTTGCAATTCCTTCTAACACAGAATATTCCATCCCTCAACTTCGCATGATGATTCGGGAGATAGAGGAAATATTAGGCCGCGAAGTCACTGCTGACGAATGGAATTATCTATAATAAATGTTTTTTATTCCTCATTATATATTTGCCCGCAGCAGTAGATAACAGAGTGTTTATGGTTAACACCAAAAAGCTCCGTCTTTCTTAATCACTCGAAATCGATGAGCGGTCATCGGGAACGTAGGCGTCCGGAGGAAAAGTCCTTCAGATTGAGAAGATCACCCTCAAGGATGGCGACCCGATCTATGCCGGAAAGGTCGATCTGGGAGGCCGGCAGGAGAACTTCTTTTCAAAATTGGTAAGCCGCCGGGCCGTCTGTGATATCTGCCATGACACCTTTTTCATTTATACCTTTGATTCAACGGAAAAAGTGGTTGCTATCTTTCCTGTTCAATTAACTAAAATCGATAATCTCCATTGGACAGAGGAGGATATCAAGAAATTGAAGAGCCGGACCATCGGCCAATCGATCCTCAAACCTTTCACCTTCGACGCAAAAGTCGATTCCATTTCAGGGGCAACCGTCACTGTTCAAATCTTTAGCCGTCCCCCCTTGCCCTTAGACCAAACCGGCTTCCTTGCCCTAACTGACAACGTTCAGGACATCGTTTACTCAAAAAATGGTCACGACATCGTTAACTCGAAGCTTTGAGGCTTTGTACATTATGATGCCGTGACCAGCATCATCGGTCATCGTAGTCGATAATCGTATTCTTCGATCTGGATCGTATCCAGGAAAAGCTTTAGCTTTTGTTCTTTGACATCGATAATAGCCACAACGTATTCGTACTGGGTCTCCGGTGGAGCGGAGAACATTTCACCGAAGATGTTGAGCCGGCAGTCG
>JAGXSW010000269.1 GCA_018333715.1 Syntrophaceae bacterium
GGAATCCAGAACCTCTTGTTATCATTGGACTCATTTCCGTTCCGGAGTGACAAATTGATAATTATTAGAGGTTCCATATATTTGAAATTATAATTCATTTTTAGTATATTTTCATATTATTTAATATTTGTCAACAAATATTTTAACACAACCGAGAATCCCGCAACTCTTGAAACAAACAATAACACCTTTTCTTGCTAGCGGAATCTCTTTTTTTTCTATTGACAGGCGCTTTTTAATGGGTGACACTCATTCCTATAAAAAGAGGGGCTAAAAACAGACAGGGTCCCTTAATGGAGTTGGAAAAAGCCCTAAAAATGATTAGACAAATGGCCGAATGTTTGTTATATTTTTAACAATATATAGAAATCCAATACAGATATAGAAACAAGGTGAGATTTCTGAAACAAAAAAGGAAATTTTTATTATGAATAAATGGAACGGTGTGAGTGCGACGGCATTAAAAGCGCTCCACACGTTAGAGATCGTGGCGGACTCTCCGGCGCCTGTCTCGGTGCAGGAAGTGGCCAATAGGCTCGTGTCGGACAAAGCCACGGCGTACCGCATGCTTGTCACCCTGCTGAAGTCGGGGTTTGTGGTGCGGGACGAGGCATCCAAACGCTACAGCCTGAGCTACAAGGTGGTTTCCCTTAGCCGAAACCTCTTGGCGGAGAACGAGGTTTCGAAGTTAATCCAAAAGGAGATGCGGGAGCTCTCTCTGGCTACACAGGAGACAATACATTACTCGGTGCTTGATGGGCACAAGACGGTTCTTGTACAGCGGGTTAAAGGCATCCAGCTGGTAAATGTGGATTTCCAAATCGGAGACCGTTCGCCGCTCCACTGTACAGCCATAGGGAAGGTGATTCTCGCATTTCAGGACGTGCGTCTCATCGAGGAAGTGATTGCTGCCGTCCTTCCGGAGATGGCTTCCAAGACCATCACCGAGGCGGAGGCATTGCGACAGGAGCTGCGAAAAATCAGGTCCCAGGGCTATGCCATCGACGACCACGAATATTCTGACACCATGCGGTGCATAGCGGTACCGGTTTTCGAAGGCAACAGCCATGTCAGCAGCGGTATCAGCATTTCCGGTCCCGATTCCCGTTTTTCTTTCGAAAAGCTTGACGAGCTTATCGGGCCGATACTGGATGCCTCGCGAAACCTCTCCCGGCAATTGGGTGGCATACCCTGGCACGAGTGACGGCAGCCGCTGCCCGATAAGCACGGTTTCCAGTTCTTCGTCTGTCGTACGGTCGGAGAGATGAGAGGTTCTAAAACAACTTAACCCTTAAGGCAAAATAGTGGCGGAAATTGGAGTTTTCCCCTTGGCATTTGACAAATCATCTTAGATATTCTTCAATCCTCTCTAAATACTTGAAATGATTTTCCGATGGGCTTGAAGTCTCTCGTCTCTTGCTGTTCCAGTTTGGTTCTAATCTCTTTAATTTCCTCACAGTTCCTTGATTGGTTCGATATCCAAGATGGAACCGGTCTGGGAGCTTCTGTTGACCGACGAACTTTTGATGGGTCTGTGTGGGTTTAACGCCTATCAGGTGAACAACGGTAGTTGTGAGAGGGGGACGAAGCTGCGCAAGACGCCCATGCCGGAGGTTCGGGGGGTGCTTTGTGTGGATACGTTGGCCAAGCAGATTGTGAAGATAACGCCTCGGCGGTTAGAGAATTTCTTTAACCACTGTATTCAGAGATTAGCCAAGGCTCGGGTCTTTCCCAAATATATCCATGCGGCCTGTGATACGACGCTTTATGAGACGACGGATCAGTATGAGGGGTGTGGTTCGGTTCTGCGAGAGCGGAAGGTGAAGGCTCGGGGTTACCGGAAGTCTGGGGAGCTCAAAGCGGTAAAGGTGATGCTCTATGGTTGGAAGATATGGGCGATCTATGAGATTCAGACGGGGATTCCCCTGGCGATTAAGATTGATACGATCGAGAAGCCAGATAATCAACACATTCTTGCGGTATTGGAGCAGGCCAAGGAGAATGTGAAGCAGAGCAGTGTGATCCGTTCCCTGGTGGAGGATCGAGCCTTTTTGGATGGAAAGAGTTTATATGCGATCGATCAGCAGGGGATTGAATTTGTCATTCCTTTGAAGAGCAATATGGGAGCGACGCGGGATGCCCGGGTGCTTGCCCTGGAGGCTCCTTGCTCGATGGAGAGCACGCGGGAAGTGACGGTGAGGCAGGGTTATGGGAAGAAGAAATTTGACGAGAAGGTTTTAACGACCTTGGTGGGGGTGCCTGGGCTTTTGAGCTGCGATTGGTTTAACCCCGAAGGTTCTGAGGCGAATACGGTAATTATTGGTTATGGAGTAATTCGTTTTTTCTGGTCGCGTCCCGATTTAGTCGGGACGGACTCCGCCCTCCATAAACGTGGGGGCTATTGAAACATTACAGCGGGGTGATTTTTTCTTGACTTCTCTTTTTTAATCTGTTAGTTTCCGCAACAATCAATCGTCCCCACAGGGTGCTTAACCGATGAAAAAAAGAAGTAAATCGGCCCTTCTCCACCATCCCGTTCGCTCTCTCGATATGAAAAAGACGCAGAGCCTTTACGATCTGATGCAGGCATTCCAGCACACCTCTTTCCAGAGCCGGAATCTCTTCAAATGTTTTGAGGTGCTTCAAAAAATGATGAGCGATCCCGCCTGCATCATCTTTCTGGGATTGTCCGGAGCCATGATCCCGGGCGGGATGCGAAGGGTCATCCGCGATATGATCGAGATGAAGTTGATCGATGTCCTCGTTTCCACGGGCGCCAACATCTTCCACGACCTCTTTGAGAGCTTCGGATATCGACATTATGTCGGATCGGTGGAGGGAGATGATGATGCCCTGCGAAGGCACCGGATCGTGCGGGTTTATGACGCTCTGATGGATGATCACGAGATCAATCAGGTCATCCGCCTTCTCTCCGAGGTTCCGGAAGAACTGGGGGAAAAGGTCGTCTCGTCAAGGCGATATCTGGAGGTCCTGGGAAATCGGATCGAAGATGATGGGTCGATCCTGAAGAAAGCCTCCCGGTGCGGCGTTCCCGTCTTTGTCCCCGCGCTCAGCGACAGCTCCATCGGCATCGGATTGACCTTTCTCCATGCACGGAAGAAGAACCCTTCCGAAGGATTGATCATCGACCAGATTCGAGACAGCTTTGAGATTGCCCAGTTAAAGAGAATGGCCAAAACCACCGGAGCGATCTATATCGGAGGAGGCGTTCCGAAGAATTATATTCAGCAATTAGGGCCCGTGAGCGAACTCCTTTTCCGGAGAGAGAGCGGCCACCGGTTTGCCTTTCAGGTGACCACGGATGATCCCAAATGGGGCGGCCTCTCAGGCTGCACCTTTGAGGAGGCAAAGTCCTGGGGAAAGATTGAGAAAGAATCGGCCTATGCCGCTGTCTATATGGATGCCACTGTCGCTCTTCCCCTGCTGGTCGGGGCGACCTTTCAAGAGGGAAAGATCTGCCGAAAGAGAAAGAGACGCCAGTTTATATGGGAAGGGGACCGTCTGAAGACCATCAAGTTCATCTAACCGTCCTCCAAAGCGCCTATCAAGCGACTAAAGTGATCTAAAGTAACGGCAATAATTATTTTTGTAGGGCAAGCCTTCAGGCTTGCTTCATTATGCAGGGCTAAAGCCCTGCCCTACGCTTAAGTCACTTTTCAAACACACCACATTCCGCATTCCGAATTCAGCAATCCGAATTATGAAGGGGGGCTTGAAAACAGGGTAACAATGGTTATATTATATTGATAGCCTCTGAGAAGAAAAGGAGTTTGGTGTCGATGAAAGATTCCGATTCGAAAATTCCGGACCAAAAGGAACTGGAGAAGGAATTGAATGAGTATTTAGGGAAGAAGTATGGAGACCGGATCCGGCTGGTCGTTCCCATGCTCTTTCCAAAACCCCAGACCGAAGAGGTCTCAAAGGATGAGAAAGAAATTGGCGAGAAAAAGAGAAAAATTCACTTTGATCTGAAGCCCGAGGAACTGGAAGCCTTTCTTAATGACTACATCATCCGGCAGGAAGAGGCCAAGGAGATCCTGGCCACCAAGATCTGCACCCATTTCAAACGGATCAAGTTCACCGAGATGACAAAGGGAAAGACCCGGTATGAAGGGGTGGGCCACATCAAGAATAATATTCTGATGGTCGGGCCGACCGGGGTGGGCAAGACCTACCTGATCAAATTGATCGCAAAGAAGATCGGCGTTCCTTTTGTCAAGGGGGATGCGACGAAGTTCAGCGAGACCGGGTATGTGGGAGGGGATGTGGAGGATCTCGTCCGGGATCTTGTTTATGAGGCCGATGGCGATATGGAGATGGCTCAGTATGGGATCATCTATATCGATGAGATCGACAAGATCGCCTCGTCCAACCATACCATCGGCCCGGATGTCTCCAGGACGGGGGTCCAGCGGGCGCTCCTCAAACCGATGGAAGAGACAGAGGTGGATCTCAAAGTTCCACACGACCCCATCTCCCAGCTGGAGGCCATCGAACATTACCGGAGAACCGGAAAGAAGGAGAAGCGGACAATCAATACGAAACATATCCTCTTTATCATGAGCGGAGCCTTCAACGGCCTGGAGGAGATGGTGAAGAAACGGCTCAACCGGGAGGGGATCGGTTTCGGGGCGGAGATCCGTTCCAGGGATGAAAGAGCCGAATATCTCAAACAGGTGAAGGCTGAGGACCTCATCGCCTTTGGGTTCGAGTCGGAATTCATCGGAAGGCTTCCGGTGGCCGCCATTTTTGAGAGACTGGAAATCAAGGATCTCTATGCGATCCTCAAGAACCCCAATAACCCCATCATTCTGGGGAAGAAGAAGGATTTCAAATCGTATGGGATCGACATCCAGTTTGAGGAGGAGGCCCTTTACGAATTAGCGGTGAGGGCTTATGAGGAAAAAACAGGAGCGAGGGGACTGGTCAGCGCCGTGGAGAAGGTGCTCCTCAAATTTGAGAAACGACTTCCCTCAACAGATATTCGCCAATTCGTCGTCACGCGCGAAGTGGTAGAAAATCCGGAACAAGAACTGGGACGGTTGCTCCAGGACCCCATGCATCCCGAGAGACTGGCTCAGTTTGAGAAGCTTCTTTCAAAGGAGAAGAGGGAGTTGAAGGAGTCGATCATGAGCAGGGAAGGGGAGTTTCGGAAACGTTACGGGATTGCCTTCCCGGAGAACCGAATCGATCTCATTGCCCGCCGGATGGTCAATAGGGGTTACGATGTCAACACCGTTTTTGAAGAGGTGGTGGAGGTTCAGCGACAGGTCGAGGAGTTTGAGAGAGACTTCCATCAGAGAAATGGAATCCGGCTCCAGTTTGACGGAGAAGCCGTCGATCGGATAACGGAAATGGCCCTCGAAGAGGACATGAAGGGAGAGATGGTTTGCTTCCGTCTGCTAAAGGATTATGAGCATGGGATGAAGCTGATCCGGGACAGAATGGGCCGGAAGGAGTTTGTGATTACGAAGGAAGCGATCGATGATCCGGAAGGATATCTCAATCGGGTCATCCAGGAGGTCTATAGCAGGCGGTTCGATTTAGAGACCGAGGGTAAAGGATAATGGGAAACAGAGATTATTATGAGGTTTTAGGCGTCGGCAAGAACGCCAGTGATGAAGAGATGAAGCGGGCTTACCGGAAACTGGCGATGAAATACCATCCGGACCGGAATCCGAACAAGAAGGAAGCAGAGGAACGCTTCAAGGAGATCAACGAGGCCTATGCGGTCCTGAGTGATAAGGAGAAACGAAAGCAGTACGATAACTTTGGCGCCGATGGATTCCGTCAGCGATTCACTCAGGAGGACATCTTCCGGGGATTCGATTTTGATGAGATTCTTTCCGGCGTCTTTGGCGGAAGGGGGCGGCGGGAGTTCAGATTTGGAGGAGGAAGGGGCGGTTTCGATTTCGGAGATCTTTTCGGTGGTTCATACGGTAACCAGGATGTGGGCCGGAAACCCCAGAAAGGAGAAGACATCCTTTACGAATTAATGATTTCTCTCGAGGAGGCGGCTTCAGGCGGAGAGAAGAGGATTTCTTATCGCAAGGATGGCAAAGTGGAAGAAGTTTCCGTAAAGATACCAAAGGGAATACCGGCAGGGAAGAAACTGAGGCTCGCCGGAAAAGGGATGGAAGGGAAAAAGGGCGGCCCTCCGGGCGATCTCTACCTCCAGATATCCATCCAGGAGCACCCCATCTTTACCCGGGAAGAGGATGACCTTATTGTGGAGAAAGAGGTCAGCTTTTCAGAAGCCGTTCTGGGAAACTCCGTCGAAGTTCCCACCCTTGAAGGGACAAAGAAAATCAAGGTTCCTCCGGGCACCCAGAGCCATACGAAGATGCGTTTGAAAGGGCTTGGCATTCCCCACCTTCAGAAAGAGGGCAGGGGAGATGAGTATGTGAAGGTGATTGTGAAAATTCCCAAAAGGGTATCGGAAAAAGCAAAAAGCCTGATCCAGGAGCTTGCCAAAGAAGGCATCTAAATTCACACTTTTCGATTTTCAATTTATAATTCTTAATTCATAACTCATAACTCTCAACTCTCAATCCATCTTTTACCCGCGTTGACTTTTCCAGTGATCTGTTATAAATACAAAAGAGTCCGTTATCTGAACCAGGAGGAAAGAGATCATGGCCGAGAAGACCTATGAAGAGGTGCCTGTCGAGAAGTTGCGCTGGCGGTGCGATCCCAATTCATTCCCCATGGAAACCACAGAAGCGATTGAACCCTGTCAGGAGATCATCGGTCAGGAAAGAGCCCTGGAGGCGATCCGGGTTGGGCTGGAAATCGAGAGTATCGGATACAATATCTTTATAACCGGATTGGCAGGCACAGGCCGCTTCACTACGATCAAAGCGGTCTTCGAAGAGATGGATGTTAAAGGGAAGATTCCCAATGACCTCTGTTATGTCAACAACTTCAAAAACCCGGATATGCCCCATATGCTCAGCCTTCCAGCGGGGCAGGGAAATGGTTTCAAAAAAGAGATGGAAACCCTGATCGAAACCTTGAAGAAGAAGGTTCCCCTCATCTTTGAGAACGAGAACTACCTCAATAAGAAGAAAGAGCTGGTTGAGGGATTTCGGAACAGGCAGGCCGAGATGTTCCGGGAGTTTGAAAAGAAGGTGAACAAGGAGGGTTTCGCTCTCGTTCAGATCCAGATGGGGCCCTATTCCCGTCCGGGTATTTTTCCGGTGGTGGAGGGGAACCCGGTCAACATTGAGCAGCTTGAAACGATGGTGGAAGAGAATAAATTCTCCAGGGAGGAGCTCGAGAGGATCAAGGGAAAACAGGCCGAGATGGTCAACGCATTGGAAGATATCTTCAAAGAGACCCGGAAATCGGAGAAGGAGATCAAGGATGAATTATCCGCTCTGGATACGGAGATGATCTCCCCGGCCGTCAAAGACTCGATTACAGATATTAAGGAAAGGTATAATTACGAAAAGATTCATCACTACCTGGATGAGGTCCAGGAGGATATCGTGGCCAATTTTAATCGTTTCAAGGAGAAAGAAGAGCCTTCCCCCTCACCCATTCCAGGGCTGGTTCTGCCTCAGCCGGCGGATACATTCACCGAATATCAGGTCAATGTCCTGGTCGATAATTCGGAGACCAAGGGAGCGCCCATCATCGCGGAAATGACGCCAAACTACCGCAACCTTTTCGGCACCATCGAAAGGGTGGTTGAGCGCTCCGGAGTCTGGAAGACCGGCTTCACCCATATCAAAGCAGGGTCATTTTTGAGGGCGAATGGCGGATATTTGATCTTCAATGCGCTGGACGGCCTCATGGAGCCAGGGGTCTGGCCCGCCCTGAAACGGACCTTGAAAAATCAGGTGATGGAGGTTCAGACTTACGATCCTTTCTATTTCTTTGCCACCACTGCCCTCAAGCCGGAGCCCTTCGAGTGCAATACGAAGGTCATCATGATCGGCGACACCCATCTCTATCACCTCCTCTTCAACCTGGATGATGACTTTAAAAAGATTTTTAAGATCAAGGCGGACTTCGATTCGGTCACCGGCAAGGATGAAGATAAAGTCCGGCAGTATGCCTCCTTCATCCGGAAAGTCTGCGATGAAGAGAAATTGAGGCCCTTTGATCGAACGGGCGTGGCAGCGGTTGTGGAGCATGGGGTGAGGATTGCAGGAAGGCAGAAAAAGCTCTCCACACGATTCCACCTAATTGCCGATCTCCTGAGAGAGGCCAACTACTGGGCCGGGAAAGACGGTTCTCCGGTGGTCAAAGAGGCCCATGTGGACAAGGCCATTGAGAAAAGGGCTTATCGTTTGAATCTTGTAGAGGAGAAGATTCAGGAGATGATTGACGACGGGACAATTCTGATCGATTCCGATGGAATGGTCGCAGGACAGGTCAATGGCCTCTCCGTCTATAACCTGGGGGATTACGCCTTCGGGAAACCCTCACGGATTACCGTCAAGACCTCCCTGGGAAAGGCTGGAATTATTAATATCGAGAGGGAAGTGGAGATGAGCGGCCCCATCCATAATAAAGGGGTCTATATCCTTTCGGGATACCTCCGGGACAGATATGCTCAGGACAAACCGATCACCATGAGCGCCAGCATCTGTTTTGAACAGTCTTACAGCGGTGTGGAAGGAGACAGCGCCTCCTCAACGGAACTCTATGGACTTCTTTCGAGCCTTTCCGGCCTTCCCCTCCGGCAGGATATTGCCGTGACGGGTTCGGTCAATCAGAAAGGAGAGGTTCAACCCATCGGCGGGGTGAATGAGAAGATCGAAGGATTTTTTGAAGTTTGCAAGGCAAAAGGTTTAACGGGAAAGCAGGGCGTGATGATCCCTCACCTCAATGTCGATGATTTAATGTTGAGAAAGGATGTGGTGCAGGCGGTCCAGGAAGGGAGGTTTCGTGTCTATCCGGTTAAAACCATAGATCAGGGGATTGCGATCCTCACCGGTGTGGAGGCGGGCGAACGGCTGGAGGATGGATGTTTTAAAGAAGGAACGGTCAATGGCCTGGTGGACAGGAAACTTCAGGAATTGGGAAAGAAGATCAAAGAGTATGAGGGGGGCGGAGAGGAAACCAAGGAGAAGAAGAAAAAGAGAGGGAAAGCCTCCTGTGGCAGATAGGATTGTTCTGGATCAGAAAGTTGTAATTGGGAAAGAAGTAATCATCGAAGGGCCTCCTCTGGAGGCCCTTCGATTTCAAGGAGGCCGTATAGGCAGCATTCTCACCCTGACCGATTCCGAAGGGAAAGACTTCAGGGGGAGAGTCCTTCGACTCTCCGGTGTAAAAGCCTCAGTTCTCATCTTTGATACCTTTTCATCGTCAACAGAATCCCTTCTTGAAATTATTCTCCTCCAAGCTCTCCCAGAGAAAGAACGAATGGAATGGATCATCCAGAAGGCCACGGAGTTGGGCGTTGCAGCGATCATCCCTTTTAAATCCGAAAGGTCGATTTCTCTGGAGGAGAGAGAATCCAAACAGAAGAAGGCTCACAGATGGCAGGAGATCGCCATCAAAGCCGTTCAGCAATCGAGAAGGGCAAAGGTGCCCAAGATAGAACCTTATCGCTCTTTCATTGAATCTCTGGAATTTTGTAAAGAGGATGCGTTGAAGATCCTCCTCTGGGAGAAAGAAGGCGAGAGCCTCAAAGTAGTCTTTAAAAGATTTTCCGCATTATATCCCCCCTTTGAAAAGAGACTGTGCCGTCAAGGGGGAAACAAAGAAAAATGTCATGCTGAACTTGTTTCAGCATCTAATAGAATCAAATGCTTACGAGACCCTGAACCAAGTTCAGGGAGACAAAAAGGGGTTTACGACACAGTCTCAAAAGGGGGGGAGGGGGAATTTGAGATTTATCCTCCAACAAAGGTCTATATCATGGTTGGGCCGGAAGGAGGGTTTACCGGAGAGGAAGTGAAATTGGCTAAGCAGAAGGGATTCATTCCTGTGAAACTAGGTCAGCGTATTTTAAGAACCGAGACCGCAGCCATCACCCTAATTGGCATTCTACAATATGAACTGGGAGACCTTGGTTAAAACATGGGAACCTTTTCTTAAACCTGTTGTCTTTATATAAAAATCCATAATTACCACAATTACCACTGATCAATAATTGCTCTTCATATGACAAAATATGTTAACCGAAAGGGAAAAAATTAAGATGTCGATTCTCTCTATCAATAATTTGCCTCAAATATCAATAAGTTCCTCATACTTTTCAGGATTCCATTGACTGGCAAAGAAATTGCAGTCCCTGTCTAATCCGTTCTGAATAAAATAAGAAAAATCTTATCCAATAAGGAGGAATTGCAATGAGACGACGGTGTTTACTGGGTTGTTTTCTTATACCTTTCATTTTCTTCTTATCAACCAGTGCATGGGGTTCCCTGGTTGAGATCGAATCCCCATCAAGGATTCAGAATATCGTTATTTATACGGACAGGGCCATGATCAAGAAAGAAGCGGCCTTTCCGGTGAAGAAAGGGGAGAATATCATAAAGATTTTGGGGATCACTCCGAACCTGATTGATGAATCCGTACAGGTCAGTTTCGGAGAAAAGTCGGCGCCCCGGGTCTTGGATGTGAAGATTGAACAGACCTTCCTCCAGAAGAGGAATCTGGAGAAGGTCCAACAACTTCAGTCCCGGCTCGACAGTCTTAACGAGCTTGTCAAAACCCATATGGATGAAATTGCTGTGATCAACAATTCCATCGATTTTTTAAAAAAGGTGGTTCCTTTTCCTCAAAACCAGAAGGTGACACCTTCCGAAGTTGAAGAACATATCAAATTCGTTGAGAAGGCCCTTTCCGGAAACCACGAAAAGACCCTCAAGATTGAGAATAAGCTCAGGAAATTGAATGAGGAAAAGAAGGCAGTCGAAAATGAACTGAAAAACTTGAGTTCAATCCGTGACAGGAGCAAAAACCTTGTTATTACTTTACTGTCACCGGCTGACCAAAAGGAAATAAAACTCCAGTTCACCTATGTTGTCACAGGAGCGGGATGGGTTCCCCAATACGATGTGAGAGCAGATTCCAAATCAGAGAAGATAGAGGTTGATTGTTTTGCAATGATCAAACAGTCAACAGGAGAGGACTGGAAGGATGCGGCCGTGGAGATATCAACGGCAAAGCCATCCGTTCAGGGGACCCCGCCTGAGCTATCCGCATGGCATGTGGATATCTATCAACCCAAACCCATTCCTTTGCCCAGTCCATCAAGGTTTCCTATGGAGAGGCAAGAAGGACGGTTAAGCAAGTCCATGGAGGCGGTGGAAGATGCAGCGAAACCCTTTGAGGAACCCCAATTAAAAGAGGAGATGACATCCCTCACCTTTATCCTTCCCCGGACAGTGACCGTTCCCTCGGACAATCAGCCCCATAGAGTTCTCATTGCCTCATCCAACCCTGAAGCAAAGATGAGGTATTACGCTGTTCCGAAACTGTCAAGATATGCTTACCTCAGGGCCAATCTGAAAAATCCATTCCCCTTTCCCCTTCTGCCGAGCCGGATGAACATCTTTTTAGACGATAAATTCGTTAGCAACGCATCATTAGGCAAAACCATTCTTCCAATGGAGGAACTCTACCTCTCCCTCGGCGTGGATGAGGGGATTAAGATGGAGAGAAAGCTTCAGAAGAAATTTACCGAATCTGCGGGTCTTCTTTCAAAAAACATAAGGGTAAATTACGAATATGCAATCGATATTACGAATGGGAAGAACAGGGAGGTGACGATCGATCTCAATGACCAGTTTCCCCTTTCTCGAAATGAACAGATCAAGGTTGAACTCGAATCCCCCGGAAAGGACGAAGCCAGGATTTCCGCTGAAGGAATCATTGCGTGGAATTTAAAGATGAACCCGGGCGAGAAGAAGAATCTTAAAATTAAATTTAAGGTGGAGCATTCAAAGGATTTGAAAATCACCGGCATGGAGTGAATTGTTCCTATAGGATATAGCTTGGAAGATGGTGAATAGGGAGGGGCTAAAATAGGGATGAAGAGGTATTCTTGAGCAGTTTTTAGCGACAAAAAACAAACCACTCAGGAGGCCCAAAATGAACAATAAGATTTTATTCGTCATCGGTACATTGGTGATCATGGTATTGACCACAAACATAGGAAATGTCGCCTCGCAGGAGAGACAATCCTATGAAACTCTGGTTGCAAGAGTTAAACGTGGCGATCAAAGCGTCGATTTTAAGGCTTTAAGGATCGCTTATACCGAAACATCTCATTATAACCCTTATGGCGGTGACAATGATGCTCGCCAGACAATGTTTGCCGCCTTAGAAAGTAAGCAATTTGAAAAGGCCATTGAACATGCCATGGCCCAACTCGACAAAAACTATGTGGATATCGATGCTCATTTCGTCTGCCGAATCGGATATAGGGAAATGAAGAACATGGAGAGATATCGTGATCACCACTTCATTACAAAAGGGCTGATCGATTCCATTTTGGGCTCAGGAGACGGAATGGCCCCGGAGACTGCTTTTGTCGTAATCGATACCAGGGAAGAATATATCATTTTGAATGTTCTCGGTTTTAAAACACAAAAACAGAGCCTCATAGAATCAAACGGCCACAGATATGATCGGATGGAAGCGATAGACCCGAAAACGAATCAGAAGGTCGAACTCTATTTCAATGTCGATCTCCCTTACAACTGGTTAACAAAAAAGATGAAAAAGTAGAAATACAAAAAGGAGGGAAATTATGGGACAGATTATCTGTACAGTTATTGCCGGAGTATTTCTGTTTAGTTTTGCAGCCTTTGCTGAAGGACTTAAGGTGGAAGATTCTCAGGGAGAATATGTTGCCAAGTTTGTTACTGCTAAGAATGTAAAAGGGGTGGAAGTCAGGCTGTCAAAAGAAATCACTCGAAATGATTGCAATACAAGAACTATGCTCCTAACTAACACCTTGGTTTCAGGTTCTGGTGATGGCTGGTATGACAAATACTTTATGGATGGATATATAACGCAGACAAAAATGCACTGTCCTTTGCCTAAACCAGTAAATGAGACAATCTACTCCAAGCCAATGTTTATTAAATCGTTTGCAAACGAAAACGTGAACAACGAAGTCCGTGTTTCAATGGTCATCCCTAAAGGATATAAACTGGAAGCTGTTGAGGTTAAGTAATCTGTTTCAGGGAAGGAGAATCAGGATGTTAATCCGCCTAAAGAAAGGTGGGAGGAATGAAGACTATGAACAAAATAAATTTCAGGAAAGGGCTGGTTGTAAAGCTATTTATTTTTCTAATTGCCATTGTTGTCTCAACACCGGTTATCTATTCAGGTCAGGTCCTGGCACAAACTGCACAACTTGTACCATGCAAGGATCAATTAACGATGTACAAGGCGGATATACATACTCCCGGTTTGGCTCAAGCGGCTCAGGGATGGGATTGCCCGGATCCAAACGCAAGAGTCATGCCTGTCCCTAAAAAGCAAGCGTCCAAATCAGGGACGGGTTATGGCGGTTACGGCAAGCAGGACTTTCAGATGCAGATGATGCAGGGCATTTTGGGAGCCCTTTTTCAGAGCGTCTTTGCCCCCCCCCCTGGCCCTGACCCCTATCAGGAGCAGTTGAAAAAGCAGCAGGAACTGCTAATGAAGCAGGAGCAGGAAAAACAGAAACAGCAGGCGCTTGAGGCATGGAAAAAACTTCAGGCAAACGAAGCAGCCAAACTGTCAGCAGATGATGCTCAGAAAAGACAGCAGGGAGATGCGTTGCTTGCAAAAATGGGCAAAGGCGGCAGCATCGGAGGAGGCGGGGGACTCAGACCGTTTAACTGGGACGCTCCCCGCGCAGAATTTACGCCTTTAAGCGCCGGCAGATATGACACGTCAGGTCTAAGTTCATGGCAGCGACTTCTCTGTGCATCGCATTTTTCAAATATGGCGCTCAAGAGCGGGAGTCCTGAAGGCGCAGTTTTTATGAATAGACAGGCTGATATTGTGACAGTCGGCGGTATGACCGAGGTGGAGTGCTCATTCCCTGCAATGCCTCAAGCGCCCGAACCTCAACAACATGAAGCAAAGATGCAGAAAATAACAGGGATACTTGAGGCTGTTCAAATGAAAATAAAAGACCTTCAGGACATTGAAGTCAAGCTCGCAGAAGCAAAACAGCAGAAGCAGGAAGCTCAAACAAAACTGAAGGAAGCAGAGGCAAAAGTCTCTGAGATAAAAAACCGCCCCAAAGATGTCTCTAACCCTGAGGAGAAGGCGCAGGATGACGACTTTCTTGTTCAGCAGGCGCTTGCGGAATTGAACTCCGCAAAAGAGCAGATTGTTACGGCAGAGCAGAATGAGCAGAAATATGAGGAGATGAAAAACAAAAATCTTGATGAGATAAAAAACATGGAACAGCAGGCTATGAAGGAATTTAAATAAATAAAGAGGAGGAAAATTATGAAGGTGTTGAGAGTTGTTTCCATATTAATTGTTTTAATAATGCTTACGGGTTGTCTTACTGGGCATGACTATATGCGTTTTGGCCGTAGCGCTGTGGAAAGAAAAGACTATGTTTCAGCCATAGATTATTTTAAAACAGCAGTGAATATGGAGCCTTCAAATGCCTATAACCATGCCTGGCTTGGACGGGCATACTTTGAAATGGGTCAATATAATGATGCAATTGTTCATTTAAAAAAGGCAACGGAGCTTAACCCGAAGGGGGAAGATTTTTACGCCTTGCTTGGCATGGCGTACAGTCGTGCCGGCAAGAATCAGGAAGCGGTGACTGCACTTAAAAAAGCTATTCATTTGAAACCAACGGATCCTGACAATTTTACTTGGCTGGCACATACATATAATTATTTGAAACAATATGATGATGCAATAGCCGCTGCAAAAAGGGCGATTGAACTGAAATCGGATTATGCAGAAGCATACAATGCTCTGGGTATAGCTTATGGCAAGAAAAAGCAATATGCAGAGGCATTTAATGCATTTAAAAAAGTGATAGAACTTAACCCGAAGCTTGCAAAGGCACACTTCAATTATGGACATCTGCTCATGGAGAAAAACTCCTTTAAAGAAGCCTTAAGCTATATGAAAAAGGCGGTGGAATTAGATCCAAATGACGCAGAAAACAATATTGGCCTTTTAGCAGTCTATACCCATGATGGAAAATATGACGATGCGCTTGCTGCTGTCAATAAGGTAATTACGTTGCAAACTATTACTGGGATAGGAATCAACAGTTCCATTGAGGGTGGTTATACGGTTGTAAAAGGGGTGATGGAAAAGGGCCTTGCAAAGAAGGCAGATATACAGGTTGGGGATAAGATAATCAAGGTTGACGGCAAATCAACAAAGGGTTGGACCGGCGAAAAAGTTACTCAAAGTCTAAGAGGAGCCGCAGGCACACAGGTTGTTCTGACCATTGAAAGGAAAGAAGCAAAACGGCCTCTTGAACAAACAGTTGTGAGGGAGAAAATATATTCAAAGGGAGCCTCAACCAGCTTCGGATTCAGAAGCCTTATCCATAGATATAAAGGAAACAAAGAAGAATCTTTCAAGGATGCGGAAAAGGCACACTCTCTTGATTCAACTGATGACTGGGTGAGGATTCCCCTCGGCGCGGCATACCTTGACAACGGTAAGTTTGATGAAGCTATCAAATTACTATCCCTGGTGAATGAAAGCCCCCCGGCCCGCATTCTCGAGGCGACTGCTTATGCAAGACTGAAGGATTTCAAAAAGGCGTCTGCCATATACAATGCAATAACAGAAGATGATGAATATTTCTCAACAAGTGTGCCCCGCCGTGAAGACCAGAAGGCGCTTTTTGTGGAATTCAAGCCCCTTATAGCAGAACACAGAAAAAAGGCAAAAGAGAATGAGGCAAAAGGTGATTACAAGAACGCTCTTGCCGAGTTGTCAGAGGCAATAAAGGTTGCTGATGATTCCGATGCTAAGGATTTGAGGGGCGAAATATTAAGACTGGTGCGCAGGATGCCTTCGACTCCTGAGATTTCTGAGGAAGCCAGAAAGCATGCGCTTCGCGGAGAGGTGATGATCAGGAATGGGGAATTTGAAAATGCCGCCAAAGAGTTCAAGACAGCCATTAAAATGGCGCCTTATGCGGCAAAGCTTTATTTCAATACAGCCATTCTCTATGCAGACATGAAGAAATATCCGGAGGCAATACGCCATATGAAGACCTATACAGAGATGGCCCCTGAGGCCCCTGATGTCCGCACGGCAAAGGATGAGATGATTAAATGGGAATACCTGATGGAGAAAAAGAAGTAAAAAATATAACAAATGAAACTAAGACTTAAGATACAAAAAAAATCTGATAAAGATTTGCTATATCCTAATTGCATAAAGGCCAAGCTCAATGCTGGATTGCATGATACTGAAGAAATAGCTGCTGAATATAGAGCATTGGTAAAAAGTAAACCGGATACCAGGAGGAAAATATGAAGTACTTAAGAACAATGTCCCCTTTAATTATCCTGATAACATTTTTAGTTACGGGATGCACATTACATCAGTCAGTGCCTATCGTTAATATCGAAAAACTTCCCTCTATGACAGATGTAAATAGAGCTCCTCTTCATGTAGAAATCTATATCAAAAATGAAGATGAAACATTCAAATATCTTCATAACATGGGTGATGGACTAAGTATCATGTATACTTTTCCTTCAGGCCAGTTAGTGAAAAAGCTATCTCCAGCCGTTTTTTCGCAATTTTTTGATAGCGTAGAGGTAGTCACAGGTGGACAACATTCCGTTAAAGCTGATCTGGCAATTATTCCAGTAGTTAGGGACATGAGCTACAAAGAAAAAATCGGTTTGACTTCAGGTGATCATTTTTTTGAATCATCGGTGGAAATAACTCTAATGGATAATAACGGTATAACATTATGGAAGGAACGCTTTAAATCACCAAATATTAAAAAGACCAAAACAGGGGTCCTTGCCCATTCTAAAGCAATTGGTCTCAACGAACTTGGTGAATTAGTATCCGAGTCAATAGCTTCTGCCATAGGGGAGGCAGCGAAGGAAGCATACAAGATTGTGGTGCAACCTGAATATGCAATCGGAAATATTAGGAAAATGATTAGTGCCGACCCTGTTAATCCTATTCTCTATCTGACACTTTCTTCTCTAAATATCAAGAACAAACAATATGATGAAGCGATAACAGCGGCCAAAAGGGCCATAGAGCTGAAACCTGATAATGCCGGTGCCTATAATAATCTTGGCCACGCATATCGGATGAAAAAGCAATACAATGAGGCATTGAGCGCCTTTAAGAAGGTGATTGACTTGGATCCGGCTAATGTTGATTGTCGCGTAATGATGGGGAGTCTATTGCTTGATAGAGGCGATTCTGCTGGGGCAATAGAGGCATATAAAAAAGCAGTTGAACTGCAACCGAATAACATAAAGCCACTCTTAAATCTTGCAAAGGCATACAGATTAATGGGCAAATACGATGATGCTCTTGTACCTGTAAGCAAAGCAATTGAAATGCAAACTAAAGAAAAGATAACCGCAAAGTCAGCAGGAGAGAGCTTTGGACTCCGGAGCCTTATCTATAGACATAAAGGAAACAAAGAAGGATCTTTCAGGGATGCTGAAAAGGCATACTCTCTTGATGCGGCTGATGAGGTGGCGCGGCTGTCCCTCGGCACAGCATATCTTGACAGAGGGCAGTATGACGAGGCGATCAAATTATTATCTCATGTAAAAGACAGCGCCCCAGCGCGCATCCTTGAGGCAACGGCTTATGCAAGGCAGAAGGATTTCAAAAAGGCGTCTGCAATATACAATGCAATAACAGAAGATGATGAATATTTCTCAACAAGTGTGCCCCGCCGCGAAGACCAGAAGGCGCTTTTTGTGGAATTCAAGCCCCTTATAGCAGAACACAGGAAAAAGGCAAAAGAGAATGAGGCAAAAGGTGATTACAGAAATGCACTGGCAGAACTGTCCAAGGCAATAATGGTCTCCGGTGATTCCGATTCAAAAGAACTGAGAGGCGAGATATTAAGGCTGGTGCGCAGGATGCCTTCGACTCCTGAGATTCCCGAGGAAGCCAGAAAGCATGCGCTTCGCGGAGAGGCGATGATCAAGGACGGAGAATTTGAAAATGCAGCCAAAGAGTTCAGGACAGCCATTAAGATAGCGCCTTATGTGGCAAAGCTTTATTTCAATACAGCCCTTCTCTATGCAGACATGAAAAAATATCCCGAGGCAATACGCCATATGAAGACCTATACAGAGATGGCCCCTGAGGCCCCTGATGTCCGCACGGCAAAGGATGAGATGATTAAATGGGAATACCTGATGGAGAAGGGGAAAAAATAGGAGGTCAACTTATGAATAAGAGATTTTTTAAGTTTGCAGCAGCGGTTGTTGTTCTTGTTTTTTTACTCTGCCCGGCAGTCTCAATGGCAAAAGAGCTTGGTGTGCACAGGCAGAGTTGGCTTTTTGGCATTATTTTCAAGCTTAAGACGATGAAGGACAAGGAAATCGCAGGCATCAGGAAATACGATGCTGAAATACAGAAATGCAATGCAACCATCCGCGCATCAGAAGACATCATCAGCAAGGCCCGGCAGAAAGGCAATATAAAGGCCGAGCAGATAGCACGCGAGGCGCTGAGGACCGCACAGGAGGCAAAAAGAAAAAATGAGGAAATGAAAAGCCTGGCGGAGCTTAATAAGAAAAGGGCTGAGACTGCTTATGCCAGTGTGTATAACCAGTTTTCAAAAGAGGCTGGAGGAAAAGAGGAGATACGAGGGGTGGTTAGCAGCGTATCCGGAAATGCCTTTATCCTTTTAAAAAGAGACAACGCAACAATTCCTCTCAGCGACGACCGGGCGGGCTTTCTTCAGCCTGGCGATGAGATATGGACGCTCGGGAAAAGCAGCGCCGAGCTTCAGATGCTTGACGGCAGGGGGTCTGTAAGGCTCGGTGAATATTCCAGGTTCAGGATGGAAGAAGACAGCGCAGGGGCGCAGGTTATTAATATTATGAATGGTAGGATTCATGCCGCTGTTGACAAGCTTGATGAACATCAAAAGATGATTGAGGACAAGATCAGGGCGTATAAAGAAGACCTGAAGACAGTTAATGATGAGATAAAGCAAAAACTGGTTGAGGCACATGATAAATTCTTGCGTTGGAGTTACCAGAAGAAATTTGAAGTGCGAACAAACGTAATAATGTCTGTTAGAGGAACCCAGTTTCTTGTTTATGAAGATGAGAAGATGGGGACAGAATTGATTGTCCTTGAAGGAAGTGTTGAAATGAAGGGTATAAAAGGAGACAAGACAATTATAGTCAACGCAGGCTACAAGGGGACTGCCGCAAAAGACGGTATCCTCTCTGACCCGGAAAAGATTGATTTATCAAAAATAGAAAGGTGGTGGGAGAAATGAATACAGTGAACAAAATAAATTTCAGGAAGGGACTGGCTATTAAGTCTTTTATTTTTCTCATTGCCATTGTTATCTTAACGCCGGATATCTCTTCAGGTCAGATCCCGACACCAACTGCACAACTTGTACCATGCCGGGATCAATTACAGATGTACCTGGCTGACAGGAATACTCCTGGATTGGCTCAGGCAGCTAAAGGATGGTATTGCCCGGATCCAAATGCAAGAGTCATGCCTGTCCCCAAAAAGCAATCGTCCAAATCAGGAACGGGTTATGGCGGTTACGGCAAGCAGGACTTTCAGATGCAGATGATGCAGGGCATTTTTGGAGCCCTTTTTCAGTGATAACCAGAATTTTATAATTACGCCGCTGTGGGCTGCTGAAAAAAAATGAATCGCACCCGGCTGGAGGTAGCAAATATGTCGCCGACAAATGTACTAAAAATAGTTTCGTGGAAAGCCTTCAAAAAAACAATGACGGTATTGCCCGCTGTCTTTTTTTTGCTTCTTGGCGCTCACACGAGCCATGCGAAATGGGAAGTGGAATACAGCGACTGGCTCATCGGCGCCATGAGGGACCAGGGAATTTTCAGGTCAAAGCGGGCGGGAAGCTTCGCTACCCGCAATGAATGCGAGAAGGTAAGGCGCGATGCGGTCATCCAATCCGGGGACCCTTCCCTTGACATGCATACGAAGTGTGTTGGCTTTGACGAGCCTTCCTATCAGGCGCAGCCTTCCCCCTCTCCATCCCACCCGGGCGAAACACAACAAGACGCGCTGCACTATCGTTCGAGGCACCAAGAAGATCGATCCGAAAAAGAGCGCCGGGATGAGGAGGAGAGACAGCAGGAGGCTTACCTCAAACAAAAAGAAGACCTCTTGCGAAGATTGAAAGGCTCGCCCTCACAAAGTGCTGGAATTAAGACGCCGTCCGCAGGAATCCGAAAACTTGAGCTTAAAACTTATTCGGGAACAGGCGGAAAAACGGCCGGCGGCGCATTGAAGCAACTTGAGTCCGTTGCAGGATCTTCGGAAGAGGCCCGGGCGACGGACGACCTTGAAGCAGCCCGCAAGCAGAGTGAGTTTAAAGTTCGTCCTCATGGCGGAATACCTGTCGAATCGGTGCGCGTGCCGGATGTTCCGGCGCCAACTCTTACCGCGGCGCAGATTCAAGCCCGCGACCACATTACCCGGACGAGAGAAACACTGGTATCTGAATTGATGGAGACACAGAACAAACTTGAAAAGACAAGAGAGCGTACAGAAAAGACAAAAGAGGATATTGCAGCCAAAAAAGAAGAAATTATCAAGATTGACAAACGGTTTAATCATCCGCGATATAAAAAAGAATTCCTCGTAGTTAAAAAGGACAACGCGGCAAAGGAGCTTGATGATCTGGAAAAGCTTGCCTTGGAACTGGAAAGAGAAGCCACGCAGCTTAACGATAATGCTGACCAGCAGCGCAGAAAATACGAAGAACTGAATAAACAAGAAAAGGATGTGCTTAACAATCCTGAACATGCCGAGGAATATATGAGGCAGATGAGATGAAGCTGAAAAACATAATTCATTCGCTGGTGGTTGTCTTGATTTTACTGTTCGGAATTGAATCATCCTTCTCGCAGAGCATTTCCGAAGAAGCCCTGCGGCACTTCAACCGCGGGCTCGCCGCGGTGGAGATTGCAAAATCGCCTGAGGATTACGAACCGGCAATCAGAGAATTTCAGGAAGCCGCAAGACTTGCTCCTTATTGGGCTGATCCATATTACAACCTTGGGGTAGTACAGGAAAAAATGGCCAGATTTGACGATGCGATAAAAAACCTCAAACGCTACATGCAGCTCAATCCGAACGCGGTGGATGCCCAAGAAGTAAAAAATCTCATGAGCAAAATCGAATACAAGAATGAAAAAGCGAATGAATATCAAAACATTATTAAGAAGCTGACCGCCCCCGGGAAGTTGATTGTAATTAGCGGGGATCCAGAGATGATGTGGCCTAGAAGCTTTCGTCTAAGAGACGGGAAGCTGGAAGGGAGCATCTATCACTATCAGCAGCATAATGCAGGGAGGGAGTGGATTCCGGTTGCGCTTGACGGGAGGAAGCTTGAATACAATTTTGTCTGGTATCAATGCCCGCTCACATTGGATCCTAATGGTTGCCCCTTTAGGGTTTCTGTCAAGTCGGAGATTGTATCGACAGAGCCCTTGCGATTAAAAAGCAAATCGGTCTGGTCACAACAGTTTGGTCGTCGCGTCATAGTTGAATATGAAAATTTAAAGGAGAAGGTTGATAACCGATGAGAGTGACAAGAACCATAACTGGAATGATCAAGAGCGCAGCCTCTTTTCTTAGTTTCTGCATAATTTTCTTAGTTCTCTCGTCTGCTGACACCTTCGCAGAGGCAATCGCTGATGATGCAAAGCGCCACTTCGACCGCGGCATGGCTGCGGTAGAGATGGCAAAGACGCCGGCTGATTATGAAAAAGCGATTCAGGAGTTTGAAAGGGCAGCTCAACTTGCTCCGCAATGGCCGGATGTTTACTACAATCTCGGGCTTGTTCAGGAGAAGGCGGAAAAATACAATGATGCAGTAGAGAATCTCAAGCAATACCTTCGCCTCGCTCCAGATGCCGGCGACGCCGAGGCGGTTAAAAGCCATATCAACAAACTGGAGTACATAAAAGAGCAATCCGAGAAACAAGATGCCATTATAGGAAGCTTCGTAGGAACATGGATTGGGTTGGGCGGTAACAGTAGACCACAGTTTTTTATGTTCTCTGAAGAAGGGGGGCAACTTTATCTCACTTATGAAACGACTCACATCATAGGTACTAGTAGAGAGAGATTTGGTTGGCACAAAGTTCCAGTTGCGCGGCAAGGAAGACATATCAAATTTACCACTGAATTCAAAATATACAACAGATCTTCTCGACAGTACGTCGGTGACACAATCAATAGTGACTATAATCTCGAACTGAAAGATTCAGACACACTTAAAGGAACAGCAGGGACAAAAGGCGAGTATTATTATTTTCTTAAGGCTAGGGACGGCGAGAGGAGTTCTTTGTGGAGAATGGATGATGCTAGCTTGTTCAGGTTGCTCTTTAAAAGAGAGTGACTCTGTGTCGGTTTTAGCGGAGCAAGAATGACATTAAATGAGTATGGCTGGAAGATGAATCCGTGCTTATCCGGTTGTCACCCAAACCCACTACCGGTAGTATGTTGAGCATCTGCGCTAACGTAGGGCGACCATGGTTATAGACGTGCTTGAACGAGGCGATCTGCCGTTTCCGCGCTCGCTGCCGGAGTTCCAGCGCCTCTTCCCTGACGAGGCGGCGAGCGCAGCTTACTTTGAGTTCCACTGAAAATGATCCGAAAACCGCGCCTGATACCTTTTTACTTGCCCTCGGGGCAAAGTTGTGCTGCCATGACAAGGCAGGGCGCATGGTGGGAACCTGCCCTCAACTTTTTCCATATTACAACGTGCTTAATGGAGAATGCTATGCGACTCGGGAGGCTTGCAAGGAGGCTGCCGGAGGGTATGATTTCTGTTATCAGTGCGGGAAATGTTAAACGGTATCTTTAACATTCAACTCGGCCTGGTCCATGAAAAGAGCGGCAATTACGACGGGGCGATTGAGAATTTCCGCGCCTATCTGCAGCTTGCGCCGTCTTCGGCGGATGCTGCCAATGCCAAAGAAATCAGGGCATTAATTAGCATTTAGGTAAACCCCCGGCTCTGCCGTGGGACTCCCAGAGTTTGACAGTTTCGGGAATGTAGAATCGTCATTCCGGGCAAGTGAACCGCGACCCGGAATCAAGAAAAAACTGGATTCCTGCTTTCGCAGGAATGACGAAACTTTTGCGATAGACTAAACAATGAATGGTTCTCGGTTTTGATTTTGACCGATTGCGGTCAGGCCCCTTTGAGGGGCCAGCAATCGTAAAGCCCCCGGCTTTGCCGGGGGATACTTACTTAAGAATTATCAGGAACCGTTAGAAAATAGATTTAACAATGGGATTGAAGAACAACTAAAACAGGAGGGTTTTATGGGTATTGGGATTATTGAACTGTTTATGATGCTTTTCTTATTCGGCTTTATTCCTTTCATAATCGCTTTTGTCGATATTCTGAGGAGCGAATTTGAGGGTAACAACAAGCTCATATGGCTGCTGGCGGTAATATTTGTGCCTCTGATCGGATCAATTGCCTATTTTATCATCGGAAGGAAACAGAAGGTGAAAACATGATGAAAAACGATATGTCCTGCAAAAGGCATATGAAGCGTCTGTTGACAATTATTGTGTGTTTGATTGTTTTATCATTGGGCTGGTCTGCGGACAGCATTTTCGCGGCTTCGCCTAAGCCGTCCGATGCGTCTATGGCAAACAATGCCTTTGCCTTTGATGTTTTTAAGAAAATCATACAGGAGAATAAAGGCAAGAACATATTTTTTTCTCCGTACAGCATATCCACTGCCTTTACTATGACCTATGCAGGGGCAAGAGGCAATACTGCTAAGGAGATGGCTGCTGTTTTTCATCTCTCCCCTTTAGGGGAGGATGTTCACAAAGCATTTTATGCCCTTACTGATGAAATCAGAAAATCAAGGAAAGAAGGGATTCAACTTTCTGTGGCAAATGCCTTGTGGTCACAAAAGGGCATGGAAGTGAGAGAAGAATTCAAGGGTCTTATAGCAAGGTACTATGCCGGAGAATTCAAAGAGGTTGATTTTAGATTGGAACCCGAAAAGAGCAAAATGGAAATAGACCTTTGGGTAGAGGTGAACACTGTGGGAAAGATAAAAGAACTTTTCCGGAATATCTCTAAAGACACCGGGCTGATTATTGCCAGCGCGATATATTTCAAAGGGGATTGGGCTTCCAAGTTCGATAAGGGATTGACCAAAAAGGAGCCGTTCTATGTGGAGCCTGGAAAGCCGGTGGATGTCCAGATGATGTCCAAAGGGAGTAAATTCTCATCATTCAAAATGCGAAATAAAGAGTTTTTGTACGGAGAGCCGAACAAGGACCTGCAGATACTTGAACTGCCTTATAAAGGAGACGAGCTATCAATGATCATCCTTCTACCGCGCACGCATAGGGGGCTTAAAGTTGCAGAGGACATCTTGAGTCCGGCGATTCTCAATGACTGGCTCTCAGAACTTAGCAAACGGGAGGTCATAGTTTCTCTCCCAAAGTTTAAATTTACGAGTGTACACTCGCTTAAAGAGATACTTAAAGCGATGGGTATCAGTAAAGCATTTAAACCATATCAGGCGGATTTTTCAGGCATATTTAAGCGATCTGAAGAATATGTGACTGATGTAACCCACAAGGCATATATAGAGGTAAACGAGGAGGGAACAGAGGCTGCTGCTGCCACCGCTATGGGGATGGTGCAAGTTAGTGCCCTTCCCCCTCCTCCCCCTGTATACTTCAAGGCGGATCGTCCGTTTATATTCCTGATCCATCATAAGCCGAGCAATGCAATACTCTTTTTGGGGAGGGTAATGGGCCCGAATGAATATTAGGTAATGTCAAAAGTTTTATGAAAAAACAGGGAAAAATATGAAAACGCTATGCTGTGCATATGAGGATTATAAAGGGAGGAAAATATGAAAACAGCATTAAAAGTGTTATGCAGCATGTTTACCATTTTTGCCATGATGTTGGCAACAGTTGTTCTGGCCGGGCAGAATGAGACTGACGTAACTGCAACACCAGAATACGGAAGTTCAGCAGCACCGGTGGCTTGCAGCGATGCCAATGCTGTCAAGCCAATAATTGTTGCAAGGAATACAAATCCATGCCCGGGAGGTGTCTATTGTGAGCATTATAGGTGTAGTGAGGCCTTCTGCTGTCCCTGGGGATATTTTTATTCCAATATCTGCACATGCAGATGTTACAAAAGCAGCTATGACGCTGGGGCTAATTGCAGTACCTATTTCAGGTGCAACTAATCATGCCCATGTGGCAGGCAAATATTAAGTGACAACGTTCAGGACATCGTGGACAGAAATAATGGTCACGACATCGTGGACTTCCAGGACTCCATAAGTTCGCTACTGAGCTGCCATGATGATTTTAGACGCTCTAACGTAATCCCTATTCGTATCTCCCTACCTGGTTTTTATCCAGGAAAAGATTGTCTTTTGGTTTTTTGCCAGTGACAGAAGTCTCAACACTCATTAAGGGATAATCCACGATGTCCTGAACGTAAAATTTGTCCACGATGTC